>NZ_DAIRTR010000006.1:7294-43538 GCF_036803785.1 Pelomicrobium sp.
GACCGCGCCCGCGGCGAGTTTCCCCTGCACGTGGACACCCTCGCGCCGACGAAGAATTAGACCTTCGCCGCGACGCATGCAGGAAGCGCTTGCCCCCTGCAAGAGAGGCGAGCGTGGGCCTGCGTTCAGCGGCCCTGTAGCGGAATTCCGTTAGAATGTTTCCTGCCGGCTGCCATTCCTCCAAAGCGCCCGAAGCCAGGGTCGATGAACGAGTACAAGTACACCGAATACTTCGAAAAAGAGGTCCTGCGCAAACGTCCCTATCTAAAAAAAGAGTGGTGCATCTATGTCATCGAGAACGCCGTTCGCTCGGAGCCGCAGGAGCGCAATCGCTACCGTTTCTGGGCGCCCGTTCCAGAGTTCGGAAACCGCTACTTGCGGGTAATCACCCTAGAGGATAAGGTAACGATTCACAACGCTTTTCCAGACCGGGACTTCGAACCATGAAGCTCAATTACCATCCGGAAACCGACTCTTTGTACATCGACCTGTCCGAACGGCCCAGCGTCGAGAGCCGCGAAATTTCGCAGGGTATCGTTCTTGATTACGATGCCGACGGCAGGCTCGTCGGTATAGATATCGACAATGCCAGTCACAAGGTGGATTTGGAGAAGCTCATCCTCAACAAACTGCCCGGTGAGGTTGAAACAACCAGCGCGTAAATCCCGTTCCCCGCTTAACCCAGGTATACCTCATGTTCCGCGCCCGGCTGCTGGACCTGGACTTCCGCCCGGGCGAAGAGAGCCTGGAGGTGAAACTCTTCACCGAGCCCGAAGTGCCCTGGAACGCCCTCGCCTTCCGCACCATCCACGCCACCTTGAGCCACTACTTCGCCGACCGCGCCCGCGGCGAGTTTCCCCTGCACGTGGACACCCTCGCGCCGACGAAGAGCTAGGCTGTCGCTGGCAGCCCACCCCGGCTGGCAAGCGCCACGTCGATTTCCGTAAAAAAACCGCGGTATGATAGGCCTTGCGCCTGTAGAGCATGAGGCGGCCTGAGCCGGGCCAGTGCGATTCGCCCCCTCCCAGAGGGCGGGAGGTCGTGGGTTTTTCATCACCACCGGCAAGCGTACCCTCTGGTCCTCCTTAGGTAGAGGACGACGAACCCTCTACCGGGGCAAAAAGAGCGTTCGGTCTGCAGCCCACCCGCGGGCGCAAGGGAGGATGCCGTGGTGCAACGCACGGGGGCAGAAGCCGCCGGGGATGCCCTGGCCGAAGGCCGCATCCGCTTGCCCCAGTATCTGTTCATCCTGGCCCAGCTCGGGCTGCTCACGCTTCTGCTGCGCCAGTTCCAGATCGAAAGCCCGGCATTCCTGCGGCTTGCCCTCCTCGCCTTCGCCGGCTTTGCCATTCACGCCCTGCTGCCCCTGCGACTGCGGCTACCCTTCTTCCTCGCGCTTTCCATGGCCGGGATCGTGGTGGCGCTGGATCTTTCCCATGGGTTGTGGCTCGTGGCGATCGGCCTGCTCCTCATCGGCATTTGCCACTTGCCAGTGTCATTCCTCCTCCGCGGCGCGCTGCTCGTCGCAGCAGGGGGGGTGCTCGCGGCGCTGCGGGCCAAGTGGCTTGAGGGTCCTGTGTCCGACGCCGTATGGCCCATCCTCGGCTCCATGTTCATGTTCCGGCTGATCGTCTACTTCTACGATCTGCGCCACGACACGGCGCCGGCCTCGCCGGTACGCACCCTGTCCTATTTCTTCATGCTGCCGAACGCCTGCTTTCCGCTCTTTCCGGTAGTGGATTACAAGGCGTTCCGGCGCAATTACTTCGACGACGACGCGTACTGCATCTACCAGGTGGGCATCGACTGGATGCTGCGGGGCGTCATCCACCTAATCCTGTACCGCTTCGTCTATTACTACCTCACCCTGGCCCCTTCGGAAGTGACCGGTCCGGACACTTTGATGCAATACCTGGTGGCGAATTTTCTTCTCTATCTGCGGGTGTCCGGGCTATTCCATCTGATCGTGGGCATGCTCTACCTCTTCGGCTTTCGCCTGCCCGAGACCCATCACCGCTATCTTCTCGCTGCCAGCTTCACCGACTTCTGGCGGCGCATCAACATCTACTGGAAAGATTTCATGCAGAAGGTCTTCTACTACCCGGCGGTGTTCAAGCTTCGAGGCCTGGGCGCCACCCAGGCGATGGTGCTCGCCACCCTGTACGTCTTCTTCCTCACCTGGTTCCTGCATGCCTACCAGTGGTTCTGGCTGCGGGGGACCGCCCTGCTCGCGTGGCAGGACATTCTGTTCTGGATGGTCCTGGGCATCCTGGTGGTCCTGAACGGCCTCCACGAAATCAAGCACGGCCGCAGCCGCAGTCTGGCCCAATCCGTCCAGACCTGGCGCAGCCTCGGCGCCACCACCCTCAAGACCTTCGCCATCTTTTGGTGCCTCTGTGTGCTGTGGTCCTTCTGGACGGCGGAGTCCATTCCCGAATGGCTGTCCCTGTGGGCGGCCCTGGGGGGCGAGCCGAGCTGGAAAACGCTCGCCATTCCCGCCCTGGTGCTGGGGGTGATCCTGCTGGGCAGCATCGAGCGCGGCGGGGTACGCAACACCCGCGCCTCGCAACAGCAGACAAGGCTTTGGCTGCGGGCCCGAGTGGCCACCGTGGCTGCCATGGTGGCGCTGGTGGGCATCGGCATCGAAGGGGTCCATTCCCAGCTCGGCACCGAGGTGGCCACCACCATCCATTCCCTGCGCTCCGGGCGCTTGAGCCGCCTGGACGTGGCGAAGCTCGAGCGCGGCTACTATGAAAACCTGCTTTCGGTGGAGCGGTTCAATTCTCAGCTCTGGGAGGTATACACGAAGCGGCCGGCCAACTGGCTAGACGTACAAGGGGCGAATCTCAAACGCTTCAGCGGCGGCTTCGCTCAGGGGGAGTTGATCCCTTCTTTCGTCTCCAAGACCAACTTCGGCACTATCAGCACCAACCGCTGGGGCATGCGGGATCGGGACTACGAGCAAACGCCGCCGCCCGGCACTTATCGCATCGCCCTGCTGGGCGCCTCATTGGTGATGGGCTGGGGCGTCAGCGACGGGGAGACCTTCGAGGCGCTGCTGGAAGAGCAGCTGAATCGGGACGCCGCCGCTGCCGGGCAGGGCACCATCGAAATCCTCAACTTCGGCGTTCCCGGCTATCAGCCGCCCCAGCAATTGGTGGCGCTCGAGAAGGCGCTCGGGTTCGGCCCGGATGCGGTGTTTTACGTGGCGACGGGCCGTGAGATCTCCCGCGCGGCGAGGTACATGGTGGAAGTGGTGCAAAAGGGCATCGAGATCCCGTACCCGCCGCTGCGGGAGCTCCTCGCTCAGGCGGGGCTTGAACAGGAGATGGACGAGGCCACCGCCCTCAAGCGGCTGGCGCCTCTGGGCCCAGAGATCCTTGGCCGGGTCTACCAGCACATCGTCGATCAATCCCGTGCGGCGGGAGCCGTCCCCGTGTGGGTATTCGTACCCCAGGTGCGGGAGGGCACCTGGCAAGAGGAGACGCCCGAGACCCTGCGCCGGGCGCGGGAGTCCGGTTTTCTCGTGATCGATCTCTCGGACGTCTACGAAAACCACGACATCGCCTCGATCCGCCTCGCGCAGTGGGACGATCACCCCAACCGGCGGGGCCACGAGCTGATTGCTGCCCGCCTGTACGAGGCGCTGCAGGCGCAGTGGCAAGCCATCTTCCATCCGCAGCGGCGAGCAGCGAGCAACCACTCATCGCCCGAGACCAGGGAGGCCCATTATGGCAGAGGACATCAAGAGCACCGTCAAGGAGTTCATCCTTAGGGAATTTCTGCCGGGAGAAGACCCCGACGCGCTGACCGACGGGACGCCCCTCATCACGGGAGGCGTGCTGGACTCCATCGCCACGCTGAAGCTGGTCCTGTTCATCGAGGAGCGCTTCGGGGTGACGCTCCAGGCCCACGAAACGGACCCGGAGCACTTGGATACCCTCGCCCAAATCACCTCCCTCATCCGTTCCAAGCAAGCTTAGGGAGCTGAAACCATGGAAACGCCTTACGTGTTGCACGATGCCTTCCTCCGCACCGCCGAGCGGCACCCGGACCGCATCGCCGTGGTGGAGCCGGGCGCAGGCGAGATGACCTATCGGGAGCTCGGCGGGCTTTCCAGCCGAGTCCGGGACCGGCTCCGGGCCCTGGGCGTGCGGCCGGGCGATCGGGTAGGAATTTATTTGCGCAAATCCATCGACGCGGTGGCGACCCTGTACGGGATCCTCCAGGCCGGGGCTGCCTACGTGCCGGTGGATCCCAGCGCGCCGCCCTCGCGCAATGCCTACATCCTGCACGATTGCGCGGTGCGGGCGGTGGTGCTGGAACGGCGCTTCCAGGAAAAGCTCCAGGCCGAGCTAGCCTCCTTGGGCGCCGCGCCCGCCTTACTCGTCCTGGAAGGAGCCGGGGGTGGCGTCGCCCTGGCACGAGCCCTGGAGCAGGCGGACGCCGTAGACCCGGCCCCGTCGACGGTGACGGCCATGCCCGCGCCCCACGATCTCGCCTATATCCTGTACACCTCCGGTTCCACGGGCAAACCCAAGGGGGTGATGCTATCCCACGAGAACGCAGTCAGCTTCGTGGACTGGTGCTCGGAAGTCTTCGAGCCGCAAGCGAGGGACCGTTTCTCCTCTCACGCACCCTTCCACTTCGACCTGTCCATCTTGGACATCCACGTGGCCCTGAAGCACGGCGCAGCCCTGGTCCTGGTGGCCGAGGACGTGGGTAAAGACCCTTTCCGGCTCGCGCCCCTGATCGCCGAGCAGCGCGTGAGTGTCTGGTATTCGGCCCCCTCCATCCTAAGTCTGCTGGCCCAGTATGGAAGCCTTTCGAGCGGGGACTATTCCGCGCTGCGCCTGGTGCTCTTCGCCGGCGAGGTCTTCCCGGTGAAGCACCTGCGCACCCTCACCCAGCTATGGCCCCACCCGAGGTACTTCAATCTCTACGGACCCACCGAAACCAACGTGTGCACCTTCTACGAGGTGCCGCTGCCGATTCCCGAGGAGCGCACTGCCCCCTTCCCCATCGGGCGCGTCTGCTCCCACCTGCGGGGCAAGGTAGTGGACGCAGACGGGCACGAGGTCGGGCAGGGGGAGGAAGGGGAGCTGTGCATTAGCGGGCGGGGCGTGATGCAGGGCTACTGGGGCCTGCCCGAACGCAGCGCCACGGCGTTCCTCACCGACGAGCATGGTCTGCGGTGGTACAAAACGGGCGACATCGTGGTGCAAAGGGATGATGGGAACTACGTCTACCTCGGGCGGCGCGATCGCATGGTGAAGCGGCGCGGCTATCGGGTCGAGCTGGGAGAGATCGAGGCGGGGCTTTACCGCCATCCCCTCATCCGGGAGGTGGCGGTGGTCGCCCTTCCCGACGAGGAGGCGGGGGTCAAGCTCAAGGCCTTCCTGAGCTGCCGCGGAGCCGAACGCCCCTCCCTCCTCGAGCTCAAGCGCTTCTGCAGCGAGGTCCTTCCCGCCTATATGATTCCCGATCACTTCGTCTGGTGCGAAGCGCTGCCCAAGACCTCCACCGACAAAGTCGACTACCAGCGATTGAAGGAAATGGTCTGATGGACTTCTCCTTCTCCGAAGAGCAGAAGCTGCTGCGCGAGAGCATCGTCAAATTCGCCCAGCGGGAATTGAACCCGGGCGTCACCCAGCGGGACCGGGAGCAAACCTTCTCCCGGGAGCTGTGGCGCAAGTGCGCCAGGATCGGCCTCCCGGGGCTTCCAGTGCCCGAAGACTACGGCGGCAGCGGCCTAGACTCCCTGTCCTGCGCCATCGCCCTGGAAGCGTTGGGCTACGGCTGCCGCGACGGAGGCTTGAGTTTTTCTTTGTGCGCCCACCTGCTCGCCTGCGTCGTACCCCTCATGACCCACGGGACCGAAGCCCAGAAGCGGCGTTACCTCCCCGGGCTGTGCGACGGAACCTTGATCGGCATGCATGCCATCACCGAGCCCGGCTCCGGCTCGGATTCCTTCGCCATGCGCACCCGGGCCGAGCGCTGCGGCGCGGGCTGGCGCTTGGACGGGACCAAGAGCTTCATCTCCAACGCGCCGGTGGGGGACCTGGCGGTCGTCTTCGCCGTGACCGACCCCGCCAAGGGATTCCACGGCGGCGTGACCGCCTTCCTGGTGGAGAGGACAACGCCCGGCTTTTTCGCCGGCAGGAAGCTCGAGAAGCTGGGCTTGCGCACCTCCCCCGTGGGTGAGCTGGTGTTCCAGGATGCCCGAGTTCCCGAGGACGCCGTCCTTGGCACCGTCGGAGGAGGCGCGGCGGTCTTTTCCACCGCCATGGACTGGGAGCGCATCCTGCTGGTGGCGTGCCACCTGGGCACCATGGAGCGCTTGCTGGAGACCTGCGTCACCTACGCCCGGACCCGCTCCCAGTTCGGCCAGCCCATCGGCAAGTTCCAGGCGGTCGCCCACAAGATCGCCGACATGAAGGTGCATCTGGAGGCCGCTCGCGCCCTCACCTACCGCTCCGCCTGGCGCCTCGCCCATCTGCGCAGCGCCTCCCTGGACGCGTCCATCACCAAACTATTCGTGAGCGAAGCCCTGGTCCGCACGGCCCTCGACGCAGTGCAGGTGCACGGCGGTTACGGGTTCATGACGGAATATGAAGTGGAGCGGGCCCTGCGGGACGCCGTGGGCAGTACCCTCTACTCGGGCACGTCCGAAATGCAGCGCAACATCATCGCCCGTTGGCTGGGGCTTTAGCGGAAGGCGGCTTCATACCGCCCGCAGGGCGTCCACGATATCGAGCCGGGCGGCCCGCAGCGCCGGCAGGAAGCCGCCAGCGAGGCCCATGAGGACGGAGAATAGGAGCGACTGGGCCACGATCCCGGGCGTCAGGGTGAAGCGGAAGGCGAGCTCCGAGAACGACTGCCAGTTGGTCGTGGATACGGTCACGAGCTGCATGAGGGAGGCGGCGGCGAGCCCCATCGCACCACCTGCCAGGGCGAGCGCCACGGATTCGGCCAGGAAGGCGGTCAGGATACTCCCGCGGCGAAAGCCCAAAGCCCGAAGGGTGCCGATCTCCCGGGTGCGGTTGGCCACAGCGGAATACATGGTCACCATGGCGCCAATCACCGCGCCGATGGAGAAGATGATCGAGAGGGTGAGCCCCAAAATGCGGATGAAATCGGCCAGGACCTGGGACTGGTCGGCGTAGAACTGGACCTCCCGCTTCGGCTCCACCGTGAGCCGCGGGTCGGTCTCGACACGGCGCTTGTAGGCGTCGAATCCGGCCGGGTCGGAGAGCTTGAGCACCACCGAGGAATAGGTGTTGCGGCGGAAGGCTTGCATGAGCTGATCGGCATCGCCCCACACCTCGGAATCGAAGCCCGTTCCCCCGGCATCGAAAATGCCCACTACCGTCCAGTCGCGCATGCCGAAGCGCAGCTGCTCGCCGAGGCCAGCGCCGACGAAGCGCTCGGCGATGGCGCGGCCGGCGATGATCTCGGAGGCGCCCGTGCGAAACAGCCGCCCCTCCACCAGTCGCACCTGGGGACGTAGCGCCAGCCCATGGCGCCCGACGCCCCGGATCACCACGTTGGAGGGATCGCCGCTCGCGCGCTTGGGGAGCGTGATCAGGACCACCGTCTCCCGGGAAGCGAAGGGAGCCCCGTCCGGAGCAAGGGCTACTTCCGGCTGGGCTTCCACGATCATGGCCTGTATGCGTTCCACCGAGCTTTGCACTTCGGTGCCTGCAGCGCGCCGGGTCACCACCACGTTGTCATAGGTTCCAGTGTCCACCAGCGTCGCCCGCAGGCCCGCCTCCAACATCAGCACCGTGGCGAACACGAACACCACGAGCGCCATGCCGCCCGCCGTGAGGGCCGTGGTGAGCCGCCGGGTACGGAGGTTACGAATCGAGTAGGAGAGGGGAACAGCCATGGCTTTCTAAGGGGACCTGGCTTCGATCACATTCCCTTCGTGGCAGTCCCTCATCTCATCCGACGTTACGCAGCCCCTCCGCCACGGGAACGCGGGCCGCCCGCCAGGCCGGAAGCACGGCCGCGAGCCCCCCCACCGCGCAGGCGCAGGCAAGCTGCAGGACCACCGTTGAGCCCGAGACTTCGAACACTGGGAACAGGGTGCCCATCGCCTGGGCGAAACGATGGGAGACCGGAAACGTGAGGGCGACTCCCAGCGTGCCGGCTGTCATAGCGATGGCCAGGGACTCGCCGAAGATAAGCCCCGCCAGGAAAGACGGGCGAAAACCCAAGGCCTTGAAAGTGGCGTACTCGCAGGCCCGCTCCCGGGCGGTCATGGCCATGGTGTTGGCCATGACCGCCAGGATGATGGCGATCACTACAAAGGAGACCACCCGGATCAGGATCAGGATCGCCTCCGTCATGGATACGAAGGAGAGCTGAAACGCCTGCTCGCTCTCGGTGCGGGTCTCGGCCAGGGAATTGCGGAAGAGAGCATCGATCGCCTCGGCCACGCGCGGCACGTCCTCGGCAGAGGCCACCTGCACCACGTAGACGCCCACCGTGTCCGAGCGGCGCTGGAGGCGCTCCCGCACGTACTCGTTGAGGTAAGTCCAATGGAAGAAGAACTGGGATTCGTCGGTGCGGGAATCCGCCCCTGTGTAGATGCCCCGCACCACGAACTGCCAGTTACCCGGGTAGATGGTGCCCTTGAGGGGCACCACGTCACCCACCCGAAAGCCGAAAGTCTCGGCCGTCTTGCGTCCCACGATGGCGCCGCGGCGGTCGCGTAGGAATTCCCGGAACTGCTCCTCCGGCACCCGGTATTCCGGGTACAAGCGGAAATAGGTCTGCGCGTCCACCGCGAACTGGGGGAAGAAGTTCTTCTCTGAGACGTAGACACCGCCGAACCAATTGGCGTGGGAGACGCCCGTGACCCCGGGAATGCTGCGGATCTTCGCCTGGTAGCTCAAGGGCAGGGGAAATACCAGGGAGATGGCGTTTCGGGTTACCAGCCGCGTGGCGGAAGCACTCGCCGCCCCCGCGTACCAGGCGTCCACGATGGTCTGCAGCAGTCCAAAGGCGACGATGGCCACTACAATACCCAGGGCAGTCAGCGCCGTGCGCAACTTGTGGCGCAGGGCGTTACGCAGAATGAGCTTGAGCGTATACACGCTATTGCAGCTCCCCCTTCTCCAGGTGCCGCACCAGGTGGGCTCGCTCGGCGGCCCGCTGGTCGTGGGTGACCATGACGATGGTCTTGCCCAGCTCCCCGTTCAAGCGGTTGAGCAGATCGAGCACTTCCCCGGCGGAAACCCGGTCCAGATCCCCGGTGGGCTCGTCGGCCACGATCAGGCTCGGGTCGGTGACGATGGCGCGGGCGATGGCCACCCGCTGCTGCTGACCGCCGGAGAGCTGGGCGGGATAATGGGCCAAGCGCTCCTCGAGCCCCACCAACGCGAGGGCGGCAGCCGCCCGCTCGCGCCGCTCCGACCCGGACAGCCCGGTCAAGAGCAGGGGCAGCTCCACGTTTTCCAGGGCCGTGAGCACCGGGATCAGATGGTAGAACTGGAAAATGAAACCCACGTGGGCGGCACGCCAATCGGCCAGCTCTGTTTCCGTAAGCCGAGTGATGTCCTCCCCCGCCACGATGATCCGGCCTTCGTCGGGTCGGTCGATGCCGGCGATCAGGTTGAGCAGGGTGCTTTTGCCCGATCCCGAAGGCCCCATGAGGGCGAGAAATTCGCCTTCGGGAACGTCAAGACTCACGTCGGTGAGTACGGGCAGAACGTGCCCATCGCGCCGGTAAGACTTGAAAAGATGCCGCACCTCCACCGCGTTGCGGCGCGGCCCTTCCGCACGTGTCTCTCCTGGGCCCATTTCAGGACCTCGCCACCGAAACCCGCGCCCCGTCGCGCAGGTCCCGGGGCGGGGATTTCACCACTGTCTGGCCTGCCACAAGCCCCCGGCGCACTTCCACCAGGTCGCCAATGGGCTCGCCCGTCTCCACGGGGGTGGCCACGGCCCGCCCGGAGGGGTCGATGACGAAGGCGAGGGTGCGGCCGCCCCGCTCGACGAGCGCTTCCCGCACCACCGCCAGCCGGGGCCTGCGCTCCTCCGGGGGCACCGGCTGGGACAGGAAGGCGACCCGGGCGCTCATGTCGGGTAGCACCCGGGGATCCAGCTCCACGAAGCCCACCTTCACCAGCACCGTGGCCTTGGAGCGGTCCACCGTGGGCACCATGCGCCGTACCACCCCGGCGAAACGGACCTCCGGCAAAGCGTCCAGTTGGATCTCGCACGCCTGCCCCACCGCTACTTTGGACAGGTTAGACTCCGAGACGTCCGCTTCCACCTCCAAGGTGCCCATGTCCGCCATGGACACCACCGCCCCCTTGGCCTCCGGCGACGGGTTGAAGGGAGAGACCACGTCGCCGATGTTGGCGTGCTTGACCAGCACCACCCCGTCGAAAGGCGCCCGGATCAAGGTCTGCTCCACGGCGATCTCGGCCGCGCGCAGCCCCGCCTGCGCGGCAACGATGGCGGCCTTCGCCCCAGTCACGGCCGCAGCCGCCTTGTCGCGACGCGCCACCGCCTGCTCCAGAGCCGCCCGGGAGACGAAATTCTTGGCCGCGAGATCCCGGGCACGCTCCAGGTCCCGCTCCGCGTCAGCCCACTCGGCCTGCGCCTGGTCCAAATTGGCGCGGGCCACCTGCAATTGGGCCGCCGCCTGGTCCCGGGCGGCCACCACGTCCCGATTCTCCAGCCGGGCGATGAGCTGGCCCGCTCTCACCTGGCTGCCTTCGGCTACCCCCAGCCACTCCAGGCGCCCGGTGGCCTTGGACGCTACCGCTGCCTTGCGCTGGGGAACCACGTAGCCGGTGGCGTTGAGCAGGGTGTATTTCTGGGAAGGGAAGACCTGGACCACTGTGGCGGCCTGCACCTCCACCCGTGCCTGAAAGAAGTACCAATAGCCCGCCGCTACGGCGGCGAGAACAAGGACGAGGAGCGTCGGCACGAGGCGCCGTCGACGACGCGGGGGCCGGCGGTCGATTTTTTTGAGGCGCTCCAGGTCTTGGCTGGGCACGGGCTTTCCGCAAGGTGGCGCGCAGAGGCCGCGCTTTCAAAAAAGGGCAGATTATGGCTCAGAACCGCAGCCGTCGGGTTGTCAGCGCAAGCGGCCGTGTGTTAAAAAGGGTAAGGCCCCGCCTCGCCGGGCCTACCCGCCTGATAACAAAGCAATCGCCGAAGACCGCCGGAGGAAACCGATGATCAGCACCCTACGCCTTGTCCTGTTCAGCTTTTCCCTCCTGGCCGCCGCGCCCGCCATCGCCCAGCAGCAGTTTATCAACGTCCTGACCGGCGGCACCGCCGGCATTTACTATCCCTTGGGTGTGGCCCTCTCCCAGATCTACACCAAGACCATTCCCGAAGCGAAGTCCACCGTGCAGTCCACCAAGGCCTCGGTGGAAAACCTGAACCTGCTCCAGGCCGGCCGCGGCGAGATCGCCTTCACCCTGGGGGACGCCTTGTCGGATGCCTGGAACGGCAACGAGGAGGCGGGCTTCAAAACACCCCTCAAAAAGCTGCGGGGGATCGCCGCCATCTACAACAACTACGTCCAGATCGTGGCGAGCGCCGAGTCCGGGATCAAATCCCTCGCCGACCTGAAGGGCAAGCGGGTCTCGGTGGGCGCCCCCAAGTCAGGCACGGAGCTGAACGCCCGGGCGATCTTCAAGGCCGCGGGTCTTTCCTACAAGGATCTGGGCAAGGTGGAATACCTCCCCTTCGGCGAGTCGGTGGAGCTGATCAAGAACCGCCAGCTCGACGCGACCCTTCAGTCCGCGGGGCTGGGCGTCGCCTCCATCCGGGATCTCGCCACCGCGGTGAAGATCGTGATCGTGCCGATCGCCCCCGAGGTGGTGGCCAAGGTGGGCGACCCGGCCTACCAGTCCGCCGTCATTCCCGCCGGCACCTACGAGGGCCAAACCCAAGACGTGCCCACCGCCGCCATTGCCAACTACCTGGTGACCCACGAGGGGGTGCCGACGGAACTGGTCTACAAGATGACCAAGGCCATGTTCGAACACCTGGACCAGATGGTGGCTGCCCACGCCGCCGCCAAGGGCATCCAGCTGCAAAACGCTCTAAAGGGCATGCCTGTGCCGCTCCATCCCGGGGCCGAGCGCTTCTACAAGGAGAAGGGGCTGATCAAGTAGCCACCCTGGAGAGGGGCTAGGCGGGGCGCAGCGCGGCCGGCGAGCCCTCCGGTCGCGCTGCGCCATATTCGCTTCCCGGGCGCGATCCACCAGGTCTCAAGGCTATCCCATGTCCTCGTTCCCGCCCTCCGCCACCGGGACCGAACCCTTCTTCCACGCACCCGAGCCCTCCGCCCGCGCCGCGAAGGCGATTTTCGCCATCGGCGTCGCCTTCTCGGCCTACCAGGTCTTCACCGCCGCCTACGCCCCCTTGTCGAGCCTCGTCATGCGCTCGCTGCACGTGGGCTTCCTCACGCTCCTGACGTTCGCCCTGTATCCCAGCTTCAAGCGAGGCGGGCGGCGCGACGCCTGGATCGGCTGGGCGCTGGGCATCACCGGTTTCGTCCTGGGCCTGTATCAATGGGTCTTCGAAGAAGAACTGATCCTGCGCTCCGGGGACCTCACCTGGCAGGACATGATCGTGGGCGTGGCAGTGCTCGCGCTGGTGTTCGAAGCGGCACGGCGCGTCATGGGGCCGGCCCTCCCCCTCATCTGCGCCGCCTTTCTCGCCTACGCCCTCTTCGGCCACCACCTGCCCGGGGCCCTGGCCCACCGCGGTTACGGCCTCGATCAGGTGATCAATCAGCTCTCCTTCGGTACGGAGGGCATCTATGGAATCCCCACCTACGTCTCGTCCACTTACATCTTTCTCTTCATCCTGTTCGGCACCTTTCTGGAACAGGCGGGAATGATCAAGCTGTTTACCGACTTTTCCATGGGCACCGTGGGCCATACCCGGGGCGGGCCCGCCAAAGTGGCAGTGGTGGCCTCGGGGCTCATGGGCACCATCAACGGCTCGGGAGTGGCCAACGTGGTGACCACCGGCCAGTTCACCATCCCGCTCATGAAGCGCTTCGGCTATCGGCCCGAGTTCGCCGGCGGCGTGGAGGCCACCGCCAGCATGGGGGGACAGATCATGCCCCCGGTGATGGGAGCGGTCGCTTTCATCATGGCGGAGACCATCGGCGTGCCCTACGTGGAGATCGTCAAGGCGGCCATCATTCCGGCACTGCTCTATTTCGCCACCGCTTTCTGGATGGTGCATCTGGAAGCGGGGCGCCTGGGCCTGCTGGGATTGCCTAAAGAAGAGTGCCCAAATGCCTGGGCCGCGGTGCGCGCCGGCTGGCACCTGGTACTGCCCCTGGTCGTGCTGGTCTATCTCCTCTTCTCCGGCTACACGCCTCTTTTCTCCGGCACCGTGGGGCTCGCCCTCACCGTGATCCTCATCTTCGGCACGGCCGTGGCGGCGCGCATCGGCCCCCTTGGATTGCGCGTCCTCTTTTGGGTATTGCTGGGAGTGTTGTCCTCGGCCTTCTTCGAGTACGGCATCACCGCGGTGTTCGCCGTCATTGGGCTGCTCGTGGCGATCAACCTGTTCGTGCGGGGCGGGCGGGAGGTGCTCCGACTCGCCGTCCACGGCCTGGCCGAGGGGGCCAAGCACGCCCTTTCGGTGGGCGTCGCCTGCGCCCTAGTGGGGGTCATCATCGGCGTGCTGACCCTGACCGGCGCCGCCACCACCTTCGCCGGCTACATCATCCGCCTGGGAGAGCACAACCTGATGCTGTCCCTGGTGCTCACTATGTTCACCTGCCTGGTGCTGGGCATGGGCATTCCCACCATTCCCAACTACATCATCACCAGTTCCTTGGCCGCCCCGGCGTTGCTGGAATTGGGCGTGCCTCTGATCGTATCCCACATGTTCGTGTTCTATTTCGGCATCATGGCGGATCTCACGCCCCCGGTGGCCCTGGCCGCTTACGCGGCGGCCCCCATCGCCCGCACCTCGGGGCTCAAGATCGGCGTTCAGGCGATGCGGGTGGCCATCGCTGGCTTCGTCGTCCCCTACATGGCGGTGTACGCCCCAGCCCTCATGCTCCAGGGCGGAGACGCGGTGGACATCCTCTATATCGTCCTCAAGGCCCTGCTCTCCATCGGCCTGTGGGGCGCGGCGAGCATCGGTTATCTGTGGGCGCCCTTCGCCTGGCCGGAGCGGATCCTGGCCGCCTCCGGGGCCTTCTTCCTGGTGGTGGCCTTGCCCATCACCGACGAAATCGGCTTCGGGCTCTGCGCCCTCACCTTGCTCCTCCACGGCTGGCGGGCGCGCAAGGCCCGGGCCGCCCGCACAGCCTGACCCGGCGCGCTGGGCGAGCCGGGTGTAGAATGAATTTCGTCCCCGCCGTGCATCCGTGCTTCGGAGTCCCCCATGAAACGCGACCCCTCTGCCACCCAACCCGTTTTCCAGTGGGACGACCCGTTACTTCTCGAGGACCAACTCTCGGAAGAGGAGCGTATGGTGCGGAACGCCGCCCGGGACTACTGCCAGGCGAAGCTCATGCCCCGGGTGCTGGAGGCGAACCGCCACGAGCGCTTCGATCGGGAGATCCTGAAGGAGATGGGGGCCCTGGGCTTTCTCGGCGCCACACTGGAGGGCTACGGCTGCGCCGGAGTAAACCACGTGTGCTATGGCCTGATCGCCCGGGAAGTGGAACGGGTGGATTCAGGCTACCGCTCCGCCATGAGCGTCCAGTCCAGCCTGGTGATGTACCCGATCCACGCCTACGGAACCGAGGCCCAGAGGCAGAAATACTTGCCGCGCCTCGCCACGGGAGCGCTCGTGGGCTGCTTCGGCCTTACCGAGCCCAACCACGGCTCCGATCCCGGGAGCATGGAGAGCCGGGCAAGAAAGGTTCAAGGAGGCTACAGGCTTCGCGGCGCGAAGACCTGGATCACCAACGCCCCCATCGCCGACCTGTTCATCGTCTGGGCCAAGGACGACGGGAAAGAGATCCGCGGCTTCATTTTGGAGAAGGGAATGCAAGGGCTTTTCGCTCCCAAGATCGAAGGCAAGTTCTCCTTGCGCGCTTCTGTCACCGGCGAGATCGTCATGGACGATGTCTACGTGCCGGAAGAGAACCTGCTTCCCGGCGCGAAGGGCCTGAAGGCTCCCTTCAGCTGCCTCAACAAGGCCCGCTACGGCATCGCCTGGGGCGCCCTGGGGGCGGCCGAGTTCTGCTGGCACGCGGCCCGCAACTACACCCTGGAGCGCAAGCAGTTCGGCCGACCCCTGGCCGCCAACCAGCTCATCCAAAAGAAACTGGCCGACATGCAGACCGAGATCGCCCTGGGACTGCAAGCGGTGCTGCGGCTGGGCCGCCTCATGGACGAGGGCCGCGCCACACCGGAGATGGTCTCCATGCTCAAGCGCAACTCCTGCGGCAAGGCCCTGGAGATCGCGCGCCTCGCCCGGGACATGCACGGCGGCAACGGCATCAGTGACGAGTACCATGTGATCCGTCACATGATGAACTTGGAGGCGGTGAATACCTACGAAGGCACCCACGACATCCACGCCTTGATTCTGGGCCGCGCCCAGACGGGGATTGCGGCCTTCAGCGCATGACGTGGCCGGCCTCCCCTTTCCATGGGCGCGTCTTCGATTTCTCCTGCGTCCTCGCCCACCCTTGGGCGAGCCAAGTACTCGCCGGCCTGGGCGCGGCGGTGGCGGTGCCCGCCGCCTTCGCCCAGCGCGGTGCCCTGATTCCCATGATTGCCGAAACGATGGCCTCGCGCTGCGCTGGCGAATGGCGCGCCCTGCTGGAGCCCGCAGGCATTTGCTGCGGTTCCATCAACCGCCTGGATCAGGTGTTCCGCTATTCCGGGGAGTCCACGGCGGCATGACCGTATTCCTGTCCCCCTATGCAGTGGGATCGCTCCTCTGGCGGCGAATCCGCTGCCCATCTCCCATATCCCGACGGAATACCAGCGCTCGTCCCCGGACTCGGGACAGGACACCCAGGCAGTGTTCGAGTCGCGACTGAACATGGGCGGCGAAGAAGTGGCGGCGCTTCGTCGGCGCGGCCTCGTTTGAAGGGCACGCGATGGAGGATCCCACCCCCTACCGACGCGCGGCCCAGGCGGCTCCGGCCGGTAGCGAGCCCGGACAGGGGCTGGCCACAGGGGCGCTGGCCGCCCTCTGCCTGGTCTGGGGATACAACTGGATCATCATGAAGGCCGCGACCGGGTATGCGGGCCCCTTCGACTTCGCCGCCTTGCGCTCTGCGCTCGGCACTTTTTTCCTGTTCGCGGCCCTCCTTCTCCTGGGCCGCCGGCTCAAGCCGCCACCCCTCGCCCCCACCGTACTGCTGGGCTTTCTTCAGACGGCCGGGTTCACCGGCCTATCCCAGTGGGCCCTGGTGGCGGGAGGCGCCGGCAGGACCGCGGTCCTCGCCTACACCATGCCGTTCTGGACCCTGCTCCTTGCTGCCTGGCTGCTCGACGAGCGCATCCGCGGCATACAGTGGCTGGCGGTGGTCCTGGCCCTCACCGGGCTGATCCTGGTCCTGGAACCGTGGCACCTCCAGGCCACCCCGGGAAGCGGCCTGCTCGCCGTGGGCTCGGGGCTGGCCTGGGCCGGCGGCGCCATCGTCGCGAAGCGCATCCAGACCCAGCAGCGCACCGATTCCCTGGTCCTCACCGCCTGGCAGATGCTCTTCGGCAGCCTCCTGCTGGCAGTTCTGGCCCTGGCCGTGCCCCAGCCGCCGGTGCGATGGACCGGCGCTTTCCTCACCCTTCTCCTCTATATCTCCCTGGTGGGCACCGCGGCCGCCTGGGTTGCCTGGATCTTCGTGCTGAAGCGCCTGCCCGCCGGCACCGCCAGCCTGGGCATCCTGGCTGTGCCGGTGATCGGGGTGCTCGCCTCTGCCTGGCAGTTGGGCGAGCGCCCCAGCGGGCCGGTGCTCTGGGGCATGGTCTCCATCGTGGGAGCCCTCGCACTCCTTACCCTGCACGGGCTAGGCTACGGGCCAGGTGGAAGAGGGGACCGGAGAGGGTCACCACCAGGACAAAACGAACCACGTGGAACGCGGTAACCACCGGCACGGCCAGGTGCAGCACCTTGGCCGTGACGCACATTTCCGCGATTCCCCCAGGTGCAGCCGCCAGAATCATGGCAGGCAGCCCCAGCCCCGAGTGTTCCGCTAGGACGATCCCCAGCGCGGCCGCGAGGACCAGCGCTACCGCCACGCTCACCAGCAGCGCCAGGGCAAAGCGGGGGGCGGCTCGCAGGAAATCTGGCGCGAAGCGCTCCCCTAGGGCGATTCCGATCAGAAGCTGGCCCAGCGCCGATAGCCATCCCGGAATGGCTGAAAGGTGCACCCCTGCCAGGGTCAGTCCAACGCTCAGGCTGAGGGGGCCCATCACCCAGGCGTTCGGTACCCGGGCACGCTGGGCGAGCAGGGCGGCTGCGAACGCGCCCACGAGCAGCAGGGCCAAGCCTTCAGGCCGGACCGCGGAAGGGCCCGGCGCGTAGGGGTCCGATCCCATGACGCCGGCGGCCGCGAGCCCCCCCGGCACGATCACCACCACCAGCAGGATGCGCACGGAATGGGCGAGCGCCACATGGGGCACGGAGGCGCCGTAGCGCCGTCCCAACACCGCCATCTCGGCGGCACCGCCGGGCACGCTGGCGAAGAAGGCGGTGGCGGCGTCCACCCCGGCCAGGCGAGACAGCACCCGGGCGCAGACCCCGCCAATGCCGATGGCGGCGAGCCCTAGTGCCACCATCCAGCCCCCGTAGATCAGCACTTGACGGCCCACTTCGGGCGTGAAGTACAGCCCCAGTGCCACGCCGATTACCAGCTGGCCCGCGTGGCGGCCCCCCGGCGCAAGCGCGAGGGGGACATGGCACCACCGGGCCACTGCCATGGCGGTCAGAGGGCCCAGCATCCAAGGCAGGGGAATGCGGGCGGCTTCGCACAGGGCGCCTGCGATCACGCCCAAGACCAGGGCCCCGCCGATTTCCATCGCCCGCCCTGCACGGCGGCTCATGGTGCGCCCCTCCCAGAGCATCGCTCTGGAGGACGGAACTGCAGCGGCTTCGGACTGCCCACGGGAGCGTGGATCCTGCCGGGGAAGGGAACACGGGTCGACACGGGCGATGCTGCAGCGCAAAGTGGCGCTGGGCAGTATACCCTACCCTTTCTCGTCACAACGCCGCCGCTACCCCTGTCATGGCCCTCGTTCCGGGCCTCCCGAGGCGGCAGGCGAGGGGACGCTGGGCAAGTGTATGATTCGGACTGGGGTATCGATCTGACACGACGATGAGTCCCTCTCCCGCCGTCCGTGATGCGCTGCTCAACCTCGGGGTTGCAGCCGCCTACTTCGGTCTGGCGGAGCTTGCCAAAGCCTTGCTTTCGGCCCCCCTGCCGGCCTCCACCGTCTGGCCCGCCGCCGGGCTGGCGCTCGCCGCGGTGGCCCATTTCGGTGTCAAGCTCCTGCCCGGCGTGTTCGCCGGGGCGCTCGCCGCTGGCCTGGGCGCGGGCGTCTCCCTCGGCACGTCGGTGGCCTTCGCCGCCGCGGCCGCCCTCGCCCCGGCCGTGGGCGGTCAGCTGCTCCGCAGCTACGGCTTGACCAGGGCTCCCATCAAGCGGCCGGAGAGCGTGATGGTCTTCCTTGCTGTCACGGTGGCCGTGGCGGCGATCCCCGCCGCCGCCGGAACATTGGCGCTCGCCGTCTTCGACCCCGAGTACCTCAGTTTTATGGCGCCCCTGTGGGCCGTCTGGTGGATGGGAGAGGCGATGGGCATCTTGGGGGTCACCCCCTTGCTGCTCGCGGGAACGCAAGCGCTGCAACCCCGGCTCACGCCCCGCCATGCCGTGGAGGCGACGGCCCTGCTCGTCGCCCAGGTCATCCTCACGGCCGCCGCCTTCGACGGGGGCATCGCCGAACAAGGCGCCGCCATCGCCCTCGCCTCCTTCGTCTTTCCCCTCATGGCCTGGTCGGCCTTGCGGCTGCCACCCCCTTTCGCCCACCTGGGCGCAGTCCTGGCGGCGGCCGCGGCCGTCTGGGGCACGTCCCAAGGAACGGGACCCTTCGCCACCGAGCCCGTCTGGCTAGGGCTCACCTACCTGAACGTTCCAGTCGCCGCGTTGCTCCTCATGTGCCAGCTTCTGGCCGCCACGAGCCTCCAGCGTCGGGAGTCCCTAGACGCGCTGGCTCGCTCCGAGGAGAAGTTCCGCGCTCTGGTGCAGAACTCCAAAGACATCATCACCATCCACGACCCCGATGGCAGGACCCTGTATGAGTCTCCCTCGGCCGAGCGCATCCTGGGCTACGGTCCCGGCGGGCTTATCGGCAAGAATCCCTTCAGCATCATCCATCCCCGGGAAGCGGATGCGGCCCGGGATGCCTTCCAGCGCCTGGTAAAAAGCCGCGACGCGGAGTTCTCCATGGAGCTACGCTACCGCAAGGCCGACGGGACCTGGATCTACCTGGAAACGGTGGGGGTGAACCGGCTCCATTATCCGGGAATCAATGGCATCGTGCTCACCTCCCGAGACATCACCGAACGCAAGCTCGCCGAGCAGGCGCTCAAAACGAGCGAGCAACGCTACATGCTCGCCATGGAAGGGGCAAGCGACGGCATGTGGGAGATCGACACCGTGACCAAGGCCCTGTACGTCTCCCCGCGGCTCTGTTCCATGCTGGGTTACCCGGAAGGGACGCTCACCACCCTGGCGGCGTGGGAAGGCCTCATCCATCCGGAGGATCAGAAAGCTTACCGCCGGGCACTGCGGGAGCATCTGAACGGCACGAGCCCCCACCTCGAGTGCGAATTTCGCATGCGGAGCGCCGAAGGCGAGTACCGCTGGGTGTTCTGCCGCGGCAAGGCAGCCCGGGACAGGTACGGCAAGGCGCTGCGCATGGCGGGCTCCGTGATCGATATTACCGAGCGCAAGCGGGCAGAGGCGCGCATCGAGCACCTCGCCACCCGCGATCCCCTGACCGCCTTGCCCAACCGCGTATTGCTCCACGACCGCCTGCAGCAGCACATCATCGGCTGCCAGCGCAGCGGCACCTCCCTCGCGCTGCTGTTTATCGACCTCGACCGATTCAAAACCATCAACGATTCCCTGGGCCATCACGTGGGCGACGAGCTGCTCAAGCAGGTGGCCCAGCGGTTGGAGAAGTGTGTGCGCCGCGACGACACCCTGGCGCGGCTCGGCGGGGACGAGTTCGTGGTGGTGCTCGCCGGCATCCGGGAGGAAACCGACGCGGCCCAGGTGGCGCAAAAGCTGCTGCGTAGCCTGGCCGAGCCCTATTTCATCCAGGGCCGGCAACTGGCTACCACCGCTTCCATCGGCATCGCCATCCACCCTTTCGACGGGCAGGACATCGCCTCCCTGATGAAGAATGCCGACACGGCCATGTACCACGCCAAGGAGCGGGGCAGAAACACCTACCAGTTCTTCTCCAGCGACATGACCGCACGGGCGCTGCAGCGGCTGACGGTGGAAAACGATCTGCGGCAGGCCCTCGAGCGCCACGAGCTGGTCCTTCACTTCCAGCCCCAGGTCAACGTGATGACCGGCGAGGTGGAGGGGGCCGAGGCCCTGCTACGCTGGCGGCATCCGGAAAAAGGGTTGGTGCTGCCCACCCGCTTCATCCAGATCGCCGAGGAGACCGGCTTGATCGTACCGATCGGCGAATGGGTGTTGCAGGCGGCCTGCGCCCAGTGCAAGGCGTGGAGCCTGGCGGGTTATCCGCGCCTTAAAGTGGCGGTAAACCTGTCCGCTGGCCAGTTCGTCCGCCACGCGGACCTGGTGCGTGCCGTGACCCGGGCACTGCGGGACACCCAGCTCGATGCCGGCCAGCTTGAGCTGGAAATCACCGAAAGCCTGCTGGTGCAAAACGCGGAGGAGCACGTGGCCACGCTCCAGAAGCTGGGCAGGCTGGGCACCTCCATTTCGGTGGACGACTTCGGCACCGGCTACTCCAGTCTCTCGTATCTGAAGCGGCTACCCATCGACGCGCTTAAGATCGACCGCTCCTTCGTGCGGGACCTGGAAGCGGACCCGGACGATGCCGCCATCGTGCGGGCCGTCATGGCCCTGGCCCGCAGCCTGCGGCTCAAGGTAGTGGCGGAAGGGGTGGAAACCCAAGGCCAACTCGAAGTGCTGCGGCGGCTGGAGTGCGATTTTTACCAGGGCTATCTCTTCAGCCGACCCTTACCGGCGGCCGAGTTCGAAGCGCGCTTCCTGCGGCCCATCCCCCTGCCGTTCGTGGCCGACCGGGGCGCGTGAGCTTTGCCGTCCTCCTGCCGTAGCGGAGGCGGGTGACAGAAGACAAGACGGGGTATCATCCCGGACAGAAAGAAAAAGCCGCCGGCCCCTCGCCGGCGGGGGAAGGAGATCCATTGCGGGGAGAAACGGCACCCATCGCCGCAGCCGCCAGGCGGGCGGCCACCGGTCTTGGCCTCGCGGCCACGGCCGCCCTGCTCGGCTGGGTCGGGTTCGCCACCCTCTACGTCCACGGCCCTCTTCCCACCCTGTAGCTGCCCTCCGGTCTGGGGCTGGGAGCAGTCCTGCTTTTCGGTGCCTGGAGCACCGCGGCCATTTTCGCGGGAACCCTCGCGGTCTTCGCCGCCGCAGGCATGGTGCCGGGCGCCGCCCTGACGCTGGCTGGGGGCGAGGCCGCGGCGGCCCTCGCCGGGGCCGCCGTGCTGGCCCGCATGCCCGGATTCGACCGCCGCCTCACCCGCTTGAAAGACGTACTGCGCCTCGCCGGCCCGGGCGCCGCCGCGAGCGCCCTGGTGGCGGCCACGGTCGCGGCACCGGCCTGTTACGGGTTCGGCTTGATCGAGCCGCAAGAGGTGGCCGGCGTGTGGGGCCTGGTGCTCGCCTCCCACGTGGTCGGCATCCTGGTGCTGACCCCGGCGCTCCTCGGCTGGGGAGCCCGCCCACCGCGACTCCGAGGCATGCGGGCGCTGGAGCTCGTCTGCGCCGCGGCGGCCGCGGGCATCATCGCCTATACCCTGTACTGCGGCGCGTTTGCGCCCCTGGTGAACCGGGGCGTCACGGGAATCCTCCTGTTTCCCCTCCTCGTCTGGGGGGCGCTGCGGTTCAAACCGACGGGCGCGGCCGTGGTGAGCCTGGCGGTGGCCATTGGCGCGGTCGCGGGCACGGTCTTCGACGGCCCGTTACCCGGCATGGAGGTGCCGGAACATTCCTTGACCCTGCTCGTTTTCTTCGCCGCCGTCTCCGTCACCACCCTCACCTTCTCGAGCCTCTACGCCCAGCAGCTCGCGGCCGAACAGGCGCTACGCCAGGGCGAAGAGCGCTTTCGCCGGCTGACCGAACTCTCGGCCGATTGGTACTGGGAGCAGGACGAGGCCTTGCGCTTCACCTCCCTCTCGGGCGGCATCGCCGCGACCGGCCGGCGGCCGGAAGAGTATCTGGGAAAGACCTACCGGGAGCTGCCCTTCCTGCGGCTTGGCCCAGAGGAAGCAGACCGACATCAAGCGCTGCTGGCAGCCCGCCAGCCGTTTCGCCACCTGGTCATGGAAAGCGCCGACCACCAGGGCAGTATCCACTATGTCTCCATCAGTGGCGAGCCGGTGTTCGATGGAGAGGGCCGCTTCCGCGGCTACCGAGGCACCGGAAGTGATGTGACCGCCCGCGTCCTGGCGGAGCGGGCGCTGCGTCAGCGGGAAGCCCAGCTTCGCCTGATTGCCGAGAACGTGCCGGCCATGATCGCCCACCTAGACGCCGACTTGCGCTACCGCTTTGCCAACCAGCGCTACGCTGGCCTCTTCGGCTGGTTCGCCGACCAGATAGTCGGACGCCATCACCGAGAGGTGATCGGCGAGGAGGCCTACGCCCGAGTCGAGCCCCACTTCCTACGCGTGCTGACCGGCGAGAGCGTGAGCTACACCCGTGTCCTCCCTTCGGAAGGGGTGGAGCGGGAGATCGAAGTGACCCTGGTCCCGGACGCCCCCGATGGACAGAAGGTGATCGGCATCTATGTCATGGCCACCGATATCACCGCTCGCAAGCAGGCCGAGCAGGCCCTCAAGGAAAGCGAGCAGCGCTACCGTGCCCTGGTGGAAGTAAGTCCGGATGCCGTCTTGATTTCTCGGGAGGGGGTGATCGAGTTCATCAACCGCGCCGGCCTCGCCTTGCTGGGCGCCGCTCGTCCCGAGGAGGTAATCGGGCGCAGGCTTCTCGACTTCATTCATCCCAAGGACCACGGGGTGGTGGCCGAGCGCATCGCAGCGGTGAAGGCGGGCCTCGGCGTGCCGCCCCTGGAGGAGACCTACCTGCGCCTCGACGGCACCCCGGTGCCGGTGGAAGCGGTGGCCTCCGCCCTGGTGGACGAACGGGGGTTCGCCATCCAGTCCATTGCTCGGGACGTGAGCGAGCGGCAGGCCGCTCAAGCGGAGCTACGCCGCAAGGAGACGCTTCTGCGGGCCGCCATCGGCAACGCGCCCCTCATCCTCTTCGCCCTGGACCGGGAGGGCCGGTTCACTTTTTCTGACGGGAAAGCGCTGGACGCCCTGGGCCTGAAACCCGGACAGGTGGTAGGGCAAACGGTGTGGGTGCTCTATGCCAATTACCCCGAAATCCTCGACGCCATGCGCCGCGTGCTGGACGGGGAGGCGCTCACCTACGAGATTCAGGTGGAGGGCCGCCACTTCGAGGTCCACTGCGCCCCCGCCCGCGGCGACGCCGGGGAGGTGAACGGTGTCATCGGCCTCGCCGTGGACATTACCGAGCGCAAGCGGGCAGAGGCGCGTATCGAGCAGCTCGCCACCCGTGACCCCTTGACGGGCCTTCCCAACCGCTTGCTGCTACAGGACCGGGTGACCCACTGCCTGGCCCAGGCGCGCCGCCGTCAGCGCAGGGTGGCGCTCCTGTTCATCGATCTGGACCGATTCAAGACCATCAACGACTCCCTCGGCCACCACGTGGGCGACCTCCTCCTCAAGGAAGTGGCAAACCGCCTGTCGGGCAGCCTGCGGGCCTCGGACACCCTGTCTCGGCTCGGCGGTGACGAGTTCTTGGTGGTGCTCCCGGATCTGCGCCACGGCCAGGACGCGGCCCGGGTGGCCGAAAAGCTCCTCGACCTCTTGAGCGGCTCCTTCCTCATCGAGGGACACACCCTCAACACCTCGTGCAGCATCGGCATCAGTGTATTCCCCGATGACGGAGAGGATCTTTCCACGCTCATGAAAAACGCCGACACCGCCATGTACCACGCCAAAGAGCAGGGCCGGAACAACTACCAGTTCTTCTCCAAGGAAATGATGGCACGGGCGATGCGGCGCCTGAGCATGGAAAGCGCCCTGCGAGGCGCCGCGCAGCGGGGAGAATTCGCCCTCCATTACCAGCCCCAGGTGGCGATCCGGGACGGGGCGGTGGTGGGGGCCGAAGCCTTGATCCGCTGGCGGCATCCGATGCGGGGGCTGGTGCTCCCCGCCGAGTTCATCCCGGTGGCCGAAGAAACGGGTCTGATCCGTCCCATCGGTGACTGGGCCATGGCTGCCGTGGCGGCCCAGGTGGCCCAATGGGAACAGGCGGGTTTGCCGGTGCCCCGGATCGCTGTAAATCTGTCCCGCGCCCAGCTGCGACCCGATCTGCCGGACGCCTTAGCGCGGCTCCTCGCGCACTCCGCCATCGCACCCCAGCGCCTGGAGCTGGAAATCACCGAAAGCCTGCTCATGCAAAACGTGGACGAGGCGGTGGCGGTGCTCAAGCGCATCGAAGCGCTGGGGGTACGCATCGCCATCGACGACTTCGGCACCGGGTACTCGTCCCTCGCCGTGCTCGCGCGGCTGCCCATCGACGCGATCAAGATCGACCGGGCCTTCGTCCAGGACATCGAAGTGAATTGCAACGCCCGAGCGGTGGCGAGCGCCATCATCGCCATGGCCCACAGCCTGCGCCTCACCGTGCTGGCCGAAGGTGTGGAGCGGGCGGAAACGCTGGCCACCCTGGCAGAGCTAGGCTGTGACGAATACCAGGGTTACCTGCGCAGCCCGCCCCTTGCCGCCGAAGAATTCGCGCTCCGATTCCTGATCCCCGCCCATGACCCGTCGTCACGGGCAATGGAACGTTAACTGTCGCATCCGAAAAGACGGGCTGCCGGGTGCGCTTGAACGCGCCGACTTCCGCGCCAAGCATGCGCGTCCGAGCCGCCATGAGCCGGTCGTCCACCACCCATAAACGAAACGATTCCATCCTTATTCCGCGGACACCCGTGGCCGTTCACGGCCTGGTCGCCGATCGACGGACGGGCGCGAACTAGACGGGCCGGGTACGGGCGGACGGTGGCAAGCCCCGGCGCATGAGTTGCAGCCCGGCCACCAGCCCCAACAACGCCAGGGCCGGCAGGAACATCCATTCCTTGGGCGGCCGCTCGACCGGCAGCTCCAGGTGAGTGATGCGAAAACCTTGTTCGATTCCCAGCTTTTCCGCCCGGCTACCGAACTGCACTTGGATCACCTGAAACGATGTCCCGTCGGCGTCAGGAATCACCCGCACGCCCGCAGCCGCGAGCCGCTCCCGCGCCGGCCCCGGCCCTCCCAAAGGTAGCAGCACCCCCTTGCTCACCGCCTTCCCTTCCAGGGTCGTGCCCTCGATCCACACCCGCAGCCCGGCCCCGGCCGGCTGCTTCTCCACTACCTGCAAGAGCTGGCTGCCGGGTACCTCCTCGTACGGAGGATAGAGCATGTCCCAGAAGAACCCGGGCCGGAACAGGACGAACGTGACGAGCAGCAGCAGCGCCGACTCGTAAAGCCGGTTGCGGGTGAGGAACCATCCCTGGGAGGCAGCGGCGAACATGAGGTTGGCTAGGACGGCGCTTCCGACGGTGAGGAAGAGCTGCCACCAACTGGTGATGCCAATGAGCAGCAACTGGGTGTTGAAGATGAACATGAAGGGCAGGATCGCCGTGCGGATGCTGTAGCCGAAGGCGGTGACGCCGGTGCGGATGGGATCACAGCGAGCGATTCCCGCCGCGGCATAGGAGGCGAGCCCCACTGGCGGAGTCACGTCCGCCATCAGGCCGAAATAGAACACGAAGAGGTGCACCGCAATTAAAGGCACCAGCAGGCCCTGCTGAGCCCCCAGCTCCACCACCACCGGCGCCATCAGGGTGGACACCACGATGTAGTTGGCGGTGGTGGGCAGGCCCATTCCCAGGATCAGGCAAATGACCGCCACCAGGAAGAGCATCAAGAGCAGATTGCCGCCGGAGAGGATCTCCACGAACTCGGTCATCACTAGCCCGATGCCGGTCAAGGTCACGGTGCCCACGATGATGCCGGCCGACGCCGTAGCGATGCCGATACTCACCATGTTGCGTGCGCCGTTCTCCAGACCCCGGACCAGCTCGCGCAAGCCCTGGAGCGCCGCTGCTGCGTACCGCCCCTCGCCGCGGAAGAACGCCTGGATCGGCCGCTGGGTCAGCAGGATGAAGATCATGAAGGACGTAGCCCAGAAGGCGGAAAGCCCGGGCGAAAGATGCTCCACCATCAGGCACCAGATGAGCACCACCACCGCCAGCAGATAATGGAGGCCGGTCTTGAGGGTCGGCCCGGGCTCCGGTAGCTCTTCCAGCGGCGCGTTGGGATCGTCCAGGGTGAGGGGCGGAAAGCGGCAGCCGTACCACAGCAACCCCAGGTAGACCGCTGTCATGAGAAGCGCGATCACCAGCAGGGATGCATCCCCCGCCACGGCCTTGATCCATCCCAGGGTGTAGTAGACCACTCCTGCCAGGACGATCAACCCCGCGACGGTCATGGCGAAGGCGAGGGTCCGCTGGAGGAAGCTGGACTGGGTGCGCCGCGGCAGTCCCTGGATGTCCGCCTTGCACGCCTCCAGGTGCACGATGTAGAAAAGGGCGATGTAGGAGATCACCGCTGGCAGGAAAGCGTGCTTGATCACGTCGGTGTAGGGAATGCCCACGTATTCCACCATGAGGAAGGCCGCGGCCCCCATGACGGGCGGCATGATCTGACCGTCCACCGACGCGGCCACCTCCACCGCTCCCGCCTTGTCCGGGCGATAGCCCACCCGCTTCATCAGGGGAATGGTGAAGGTGCCGGTGGTCACCACGTTGGCGATGGAGGAGCCGGAGATCACCCCCGTCGCCGCGGAAGCTACCACCGCTGCCTTGGCGGGCCCGCCCCGCAGGTGGCCAAGCAGGGAAATGGCGGACTTGATGAAATAGTTGCCCGCGCCCGCCGTCTCCAGCAGGGAGCCGAAAAGCACGAACAGGAAGATGAAGCTGGTGGACACGCCCAGCGCCACCCCGAACACGCCTTCGGTGGTGAGCCACAGGTGGGACATGGCCTTTTCCAGGGAGGCCCCTTTGTGGGCGATGGCGGCAGGCATATAGGGCCCGGCGAAAATGTAGCCGATAAAGACGAGGGCCAGGATCACCAGGGGTAGCCCCAGGGTGCGGCGGGCCGCTTCCAGCAAGAGGGCGAGCCCGATGACTGCCACTACCAAGTCCTGGAGGATGGGTATGCCGGGCCGGGTGGCGAGCTCCCGGTAGAAGAGAAAGATGTAGAGCGCACCGAAGGCACCGGCCAGGGCCAGGACCCAGTCCACGGCGGGGACATACCGGCGCGGCGATCCCCTGAACGCAGGATAGGCGAGGAACGCCAGGAACACGGCGATCGCCAGGTGGATGGAACGGGCCTCGGTGTCGTTGAGCACGCCGAAACCCAGCGCGAAGGGCAATGGCGAAGCGTACCAGAGCTGGAACAGGGACCAGCCGAGCGCCACCGCGAAGAGGACCTTGGCGGTGAGGCCCGTGGGCTTGCGCCCACCGGTGTCGGTCTCGGCCACGAGGGCTTTGAGCTCCTCTTCGCTCAACCCTTTTTGCCGATTCTGCGCTGCGGCCATCGCCCTCTCCTTGGTCAGCCGGCAAAAACAAGGGGCCGCTACGCGCCGAGCTGCGGCCCCTTGGGGTTTTTCAAGAAACGTCCTTCGGTCAGACTACATCCAGCCCTTTTCCTTGTAATAGCGCACGGCGCCGTCGTGCAAGGGTGCCGACAAGCCGTCCTTGACCATGCGCTTGGGATCCAGGTTAGCGAGAGCCGGGTGCAGCTTCTTGAACTCCTCGAAGTTGTCGAACACCGCCTTCACCACCTGGTACACCACATCCGCCGGTACCTTGCTGGAGGTAACCAGGGTCGCCAGTACCCCGTAGGTGGGAACGGGGTCGGGATTGTTGTTATACAGCCCTCCGGGGATCTCCACCTTCGCATAGTAGGGGTTCTCTTTCACCAGCTTGTCCACCGCCGGGCCGGTGAGGGGCACCAGCTTGGCGCCGCAAGTAGTGGTGGGATCCTGGATGTTGGCTGAGGGATGGCCCACGGCGTAGAAGAAGCCGTCGATTTTGTTGTCGCACAGGGCCGGGCCATGCTCATCGGCTTTCAGCTCCGAGGCCAGGGAGAAGTCGGAAAGCTTCCAGCCCAGGGCGTTCAGCAGCTCCTCCATGGAGGCGCGGGTTCCCGAGCCCGGGTTGCCCACATTGAAGCGCTTGCCTTTCAGGTCCTCGAAGCGCTTGGCGTTCAATTCCTTGCGCGCCACCACGGTCATGGGCTCCGGATGAAGGGAAAACACCGCACGCAGCTCCTTCATGGGGCCCGCTTCCTTGAACACCTTGTCGCCGTGCCAAGCGTGGTACTGCCAGTCGGACTGGGCCACCCCGAAATCCAGCTCACCGGCGCGGATGGTGTTGATGTTGTAGACCGAGCCGCCAGTGGACTCCACCGAGCAGCGGATGCCATGCTTCTGCCGGTCCTTGTTCACCAGGCGGCAGATGGCTCCACCCGCGGCGTAGTACACTCCCGTGACCCCGCCCGTGCCGATGGTGATGAACTTCTGCTGGGCCGACGCCGACGCCGGCCCCAGGCCCAGGGCGCCCGCGAGCAAGGCCGCTCCCAGGAGCGGCAGTGTCTTCGCGCTAGATGTCCTTATGGTCTTTTCCTCCGTGTGACGACTGTCGTCGATGATCCTTCCCGCCAGGGGACGCGCTCGGGTACGCGCCGCTGGCGCTCGCCTTGCGGCCGGACGGCCTGCCATGACGCCAGGATGGAAGCGCCGGGAACGGGTTCTCGGCAGCTCTGAGTGTACCACGTGCCCCCCGAGTGGCACACGGGGGACGGATCAGAAGGCCTCTCCTCCTCCGAAACCCCTCACTCCCGGAGCCCCGGCCTGCATCCGAGTCTCGCCGCACGCCGCCAGGGCGGCCTCCAGGGCCTCGGCCAGCCGGTCGACGATCTGGGCCACGTGAGGAGCGTCGATGATGAAGGGTGGTGCGAGAAGCACGTGATCACCCTGCTTGCCGTCCACGGTCCCTCCCATGGGGTAGCAGGCGAGGCCCCGCGCCATGGCCTCTCGCTTGACCGCGGCGTGGAGCTTGAGCGCCGGATCGAACGGCCGCTTGCTCGCCCGCTCTTGCACCAGCTCCAGCCCGAGGAGTAGCCCGCGGCCGCGGATATCGCCCACGTGGGGATGGTCGCCCAGATGCTGCACCAGCGCGGAGCGCAGCGCCTCCCCCTGGCGGCGCACGTTGCCGAGCAGATCCTCTTCCCGGATCACCTGCAGCACCGCCAGGGCAGCGGCGCAAGCGATGGGATGCCCCATGTAGGTGTGACCGTGCTGGAAAAAGCCCGTACCGTCCCGGATCGCCTCGAAGAGGGGCTGGCGCACCATCACCGCACCGATGGGCTGATAGCCCCCCGCGAGCCCCTTGGCGAGGGCGATCAGGTCCGGAACGACCCCCTCCTGCTCGCAGGCAAAGAGGGTGCCGGTGCGTCCCATGCCGCACATGACTTCGTCCAGGATCAGCAGAATGCCGTAGCGGTCGGTCAGCTCACGGACGCGCCGAAAGTAGCCCGGCACCGGCGGCACGGCTCCCAGCGTCGCCCCCACCACCGGCTCGGCCACGAAGCCGATCACCGTGTCGGGGCCCAGGCGCAAGATCTCCTGCTCGAGCTCCGCTATTAGTCGGTCACAATACTCGGCGTCGCTCTCCCCCTCGTGCCTGCCCCGATAGGCGTAACAAGGGGAAACGTGGGAGACTTCGATCAGGAGCGGCCCGAATTGGGCCCGCCGCCACAGGTTTCCCCCCACCGAGAGGGCCCCCAGGGTGTTGCCGTGGTAGCTCTGGCGTCGGGCGATGAAGTGGCGCCTTTGGGGCTCGCCGATTTCAAGAAAGTATTGGCGGCCCAGCTTGAGGGCTGCCTCCACCGCCTCCGAGCCCCCCGAAACGAAATACACCCGGGTGAGGTCCCCGGGGGCCGCTTCGGCAAGCCAGTCGGCAAGGCGTTCCATGGGCTCGTGGGTAAAGAAGGAAGTATGGGCGTAGGCGAGGCGCCGTGCCTGTTCCTCGATCGCCCGAATGACAACGGGATGGCCATGGCCCAGGCAGGAAACGGCGGCACCGCTGGAAGCGTCCAGGTAACGTCGGCCCTGAGCGTCCAGTAAATAAGGCCCCTCCCCACCCACCACCATGGGAGGATCCACCCGGGCGTTGCGGTGAAAGACATGGCTCATGGCTTCGCTGTGACGGCGTGGATGGCAAAAGGAGATAATTCCAGGGAAGAAGGAGGCAAATTACGTTCCTCCCTCTAGCGGCTCGGAAGCCCAGCCGGGAGGCACGAACCGCTCCCGAGGAGGAACAGGGGGCGGCAGCCCCCGCGCCGCCCAACGAAACAGCAGCCGCAGCGCGCCGTTGGACCCCGCGCAGACGGAGGTGAGCGTGACCGTGGCCCGCACCGTGCCGCGGGAGATCTTGACCTGGTCCCCCCGGTGGAAGGCCAGGCGCCGCCTGAGGTTCGCCAAAGTGAGCACCGCCATACCCAGGGCCCACAGACAGAAGCGCCGGATGCCTTGCTCGCGTTTGGGGATGAGCAGGGTGTAATCGAGGGCCCGCTCCAGATGCCAGCGGGCCACGCCGATCAGGTGTTCCATGCCCCGCCGGAAGCCCGCCTCCCCCGGCGTCAGGGAACCGAGGTCGCAGCCTCGCTCTTCGAACACGGCGCGGGGCAGCCAGCAGGCGCCTCGGGAGCGGTCCTCCCACACGTCCTTGAGGATGTTGGTCATCTGGAGTCCCTGGCCGAAAGATAGGGCGAGCCACTGCAGCGCTTGCCGCCGCGGCGCGAGCTCCGGGATTCGCTGACAGAAGAGCTCGGTGAGCATCTCCCCTACCACGCCCGCCACGCAATAACAGTAACCTTCCAGGTCTGCTAGGGTCTCCAGGCCCTGAGGGCCGCCCTTTGCCTGGAAGTGCGCCATGCCCTCTGTCATCAGCTGCACGCAGCGTTCGATGGCCGCCCGCTGGGGCGCTTCGAAAGCATGGGCGATGGCCACCACCCGGGCCGTGTGCGCCACCAGGTCCCGTTCCGCCGGGGACGCTCGAGGCGACAGGCGGGCGCACAACTCGGCCGCAAAGGCTTCGCCGGATTCCCGGCCCTCCACCACCCGGCAGAAGCGGCGCAGGAAGCGCTGCTTCTCCTCCACCGGCAGATGGGGATCGTCCTCCACCGTATCGGCGATGCGGCACAGGAGATAGGCATTGCCCACCACGATGCGCAACCACGCCGGCAATTCCGGAATGGTGAGGGCGAAGGTGCGAGAGACGCCGGCGAGGATGTGGTCTTGATACCGGAGGTCGGAGGCTGGGATGGACATGGCTCGCGGGCGCTTGGGAAAACGGCCCAACCCGGAAAGCGGGACCGCCAAGCCGCAAGTATAGTCGCCCTTGTTCCCGGAAGACCACCGCGCCGGGCGCACCGTCGCGGGTAACCCGGCTAAAATGGCTTTCGTCAAGATCCCACGCCATGAGCCACGATACCTGGATCCATCGCTGCGTGCGCCTCGGGGTGCGTCCCCTGACGGCAACACCGGTGGCGCCCAACCACCTGACCACGCTGCGGCTGCTGACCGGTCTAGGCGCAAGCCTCCTGCTCGCGGTCGGCGGCGCCGCGGCCCTGGGCTGGGCAGCCGGGCTGTTTCTGCTCTCCCTGCTGCTCGATCGGGCCGACGGCGAGCTGGCGCGGCTTTCCGGAAAACAAAGTCCCTTCGGCCATCGATACGATCTGGTGGCCGACGGTGTGTGCAACAGCCTGGCCTTCGTGGGGCTGGGCTTTGGGCTCAGGACAGGGGCCCTCGGCCCGTGGGCTGTTTTCATGGGGATGCTGGCTGGCCTGGCGATCGCGGCGATGTTTCATCTCTTATGGCGCCTGGAACGAGTCGCTGCAAACGCTCCCTCCCTGGGCAGCGTTGCCGGTTTCGATCCCGACGACGCGCTGCTTTTGGTCCCGGTTCTGCTCTGGCTCGGACTGGCCGAATATCTGCTGGTCGCCGCGGCAGCGGCCGCCCCGGCGTGCGCCGTGATCCTGTACCGGACGCTTCCCCGCCACCGCCCTGCCGGGCGCGGCGGACATCCTCGAGGCGATTCCGTCCAGGGACCATGATCCAGCCCCTCACCCACGACCAGGTAGAACGCTTCCGCCGGGACGGGTTTCTAATCGTCCGCGGCATGTACGGGCCCAAGGCCATGGCGCGCATCGCCGCCTGGACCGCGCAGATCGCCGGCTACCCGGAGATTGCGGGCAAGTACATGATGTATTTCGAGGCGAGTCGCCTGGAGCCGAGCGAGCGCCTGCTTAACCGCATTGAGAATTTCTGCCCCTACCACGCCGGCTTCGACGCCCTGCTCAATGGGCCCGGGCTGCGGGACGCGGTGGCCCAGCTGTTCGGCGCCCCGGCGGTGCTGTTCAAGGACAAGATCAACTTCAAGCTCCCAGGCGGGGACGGCTTCACTCCCCATCAGGACGTGCAAGCGGGTTGGGATCGTTACGCGAGCCTCCATATCACCGCCCTGGTGAGCATCGACGCCGCCACCCGGGACAACGGCTGCCTAGAGCTGGTGGCGGGGCGCCACCGGGAAGGCCTGCTGGGCCCCCATTGGGCGCCGCTGCCGCAGGAGGTGGTGGAGACGTTGGATTTCGTGCCCTGCGAAACCGCACCGGGGGACGTGGTGTTCTTCGATTCCTATACCCCCCACCGCTCCGCCCCAAACGTAAGCCCGCGGCCCCGGCGAGTGTTGTACGTGACCTACAACCGCTTGGAGGAGGGCGATCACCGGGCGCGCTACTACGCCGACAAGCGCAAGAGTTATCCGCCCGACTGCGAGCGCGAGCCGGGCAAGGAGTATGTGTTCCGTGTCTGAGGCCTGCCGTTGCTGCCGCGCCGGCGCCGCGCGCTGCATCCGCCGATGTCGGCTCCCCAAGCCCTGATTCTCGCGGCCGGACGGGGAACGCGGCTTGCGGGCGACCCGCGAAACGGACTGCTTCCCAAGTGCCTCCTGCGTTTCGGGGGGCGCAGCCTGCTCGAGCGCCATCTGCGCCTGCTGGAGCAAACCGGCGTGGGGGAAGTTTGCATCGCAGTGGGTTACGGGGCGGAACGGGTCCGGGAGGAGCTGGCACGCCTGGATTCGGGAACGAGGGTGGCGATGGTGTTTAATCCCGACTATGACCTGGGTAGTATCGTGACCGTGTGGTACGCTCGGGCTTGGTTGCTGGCGGGACGAGAGACCCTGCTCATGGATGGGGACGTCCTGTACGACGGACGGATGCTTGCGCGCCTGCTCCACTCACGCCATGCCGACTGCTTGCTTATGGATCGGCACTTCGAGCCCGGGGAAGAGCCGGTTAAGGTGTGCCTACGCGCGAGCTGCATCGTGGAATTCGGCAAGCGCATCGCCCCGGGAGTCGCGTTCGACCGGTGGGGCGAGTCCGTGGGATTCTTCCGTCTGTCGGCGCAGACCTGCCGGGCCCTTGCCATGCGGGCGGTCGCCTACCGGGAGACGGGACGAGGCATGGCGCCCCATGAAGAGGCGCTGCGCGATTTGATGCTGGGAGAGCCGGGGCGCTTCGGCGTGGAGGATGTGACCGGGCTGCCCTGGATCGAGATCGATTTCCCTGAGGACGTGCAGCGCGCGCGGGCGGAGATCCTGCCGCGGCTAGAATCCTGACGGCCTTCCACCATCCCATCCATTCGTCATGGACAGGCACCCGTCCCCTACCCCCAAGACCGCCGCGCTCCGGGCGCTGCTCGCCTCCCCCGAGCTGGAATTCCTGATGGAGGCTCATAATGGCCTGAGTGCCCGCATCGTGGAAGAGGCCGGCTTCAAGGGCATCTGGGCGAGTGGACTCACTCTTTCGGCCCAGTTCGGCGTGCGCGACAACAACGAGGCGAGCTGGACTCAGATAGTGGACATGGTGGAATTCATGGCCGATGCCACCCGCATCCCGATCCTCATGGACGGGGATACAGGCTACGGCGACTTTAACAGCATGCGCCGCCTGGTGAAGAAACTGGAAAGCCGCGGCATCGCCGGGGTGTGCATCGAGGACAAGCTCTTTCCCAAGATGAACAGCCTGATCGAAGGGCCCCGCCAGCCGCTCGCGGACGTGGCCGAGTTCCAGGGCAAGATTCGCGCCGGCAAGGACAGCCAGAGCGATCCGGACTTCGTCATCGTGGCGCGGGTGGAGGCGCTGATCGCCGGCTGGGGCCTGGGAGAGGCGCTGCGCCGGGCCGAGGCCTACCACGCCGCCGGCGCCGATGCCATTCTGATCCACAGCAGGAAAAGCCGCGCCGACGAGATCCTGGCCTTCGCCCGGGAGTGGGCCGGACGCTCACCCCTCTTGATCGTGCCCACCACCTACTACAGCACCCCCACCGATGTCTTCCGCGCCGCCGGAGTGAGCGTGCTGATCTGGGCCAACCACACCCTGCGGGCGGCGATCTCCGCCATGCAGGCCCTCGCCCGGGAGCTCCACGCCACTGAAACGCTGGTGAACGTGGAGGACCGGATCGCGCCGGTGAGCGAAATCTTCCGCCTGCAGCGCGCCGACGAGCTGCTGGCGGCGCAACGCCAGTACGCCGCGCCCCGGGAGCGAACCACCGCCGCGGTGGTGCTGGCGGCAAGCCGCGGAGAGGGACTGAGGGAGTTGACCGAGGACCGCCCCAAGGCCATGCTGCCGGTGGCCGGCCGCCCCCTCCTGCGCCGGCTGGTGGACGAATTCAAAAAGCAGGGCATCGATGCCGTCACCGTGGTGGCCGGCTACCAGGCCCGCTCCATCGACCTGCCGGACATCGAAGTGGTGGAGAACCCTGGACACGCCGAAAGCGGCGAACTCGCCTCCCTCGCCTGCGCCCGCAAGGCCATCGGCGAGGATACGGTGGTGAGCTACGGTGATCTCTTGTTCCGCAGCTACATCCTGCGGGACCTGCTGGAGAGCGCGGGCGAGCTGGTGGTGGTGGTGGACTCTTCGCCGATACCGGAGAAGCGGGGACAGCAGCGGGATCTCGCCTATTGCTCGGCCCCCGACGACCATGCCCTGTTCCCCCAGGATGTAAAGCTTCTGCGGGTGGACGCCCAGCCACGGCCGGAGGCGGACGCGCCGAGCGGTCGCTGGATTGGCATGCTGCGGGTGCGAGGTCGCGGGCGTTCGTGGCTGCTCCAGGCGCTGGACGCCCTGGCGCAAAGGCCCGATTTTTGCCGGCTGGGGTTGCCGGACCTCCTCAATTGCCTGATCGCAATGGGGCACCCGATCCAGGTCCTTTACGTGAGCGGCCATTGGCTCGACGTGAACGATCCGGAGGATTTGCGCCGGGCGGTGGATTTTGCCTACGGAAACCCCGCCCTCCCGGGCTCCAGGGAGGCCGTCCCGTGATCGAGGCAGCGGAATTCGTGCGCCAGGCGGCGGCCCTCGGTTACCGCTGGTACGCCGGCGTGCCCTGTTCCTTCCTGGCGGCCCTGGTCAACGCGGCGAGCGCGGACCCGGCCCTCCTTTATGTCTCGGCGGCGAACGAAGGCGACGCAGTGGCCGCGGCAGCGGGAGCTTGGCTCGGCGGACGGGCGAGTGTCGCCCTGATGCAAAACTCAGGGCTCGGCAACGCCGTAAACCCCCTTACCTCCCTCAACGCGGTGTTGCGCATTCCCGTGCTGCTCCTCGTCACCCTGCGGGGCGAGCCGGGAATCGCCGACGAGCCCCAGCATGCCCTGATGGGGCGCATCACCACCGCGCTGCTGGACGCGATGGAGATCCCTTGGGCCCGCCTCCCCGATTCCTCTGAAGCCTTGGGGCCCGCCCTGGCGAAAGCCCACGGGGTCATGGAAGAAACCGAGCGCCCCTACGCGCTGCTCGTGCCCAAGGGCAGCTTTTCCCCTTCTGCCTCATCCCCCCCTCG
>NZ_DAIRTR010000007.1:0-37290 GCF_036803785.1 Pelomicrobium sp.
CCACGAGTCCCCCCACCGCCACCGGCACCCCGCCGACCTCAACCTGCGTTCAGCTTACCTGCACGTGCTCGCGGACGCCCTCACCTCGGTCCTCGCCATCATCGCCTTGCTAGGCGGGCGCTTTCTAGGCTGGGGCTGGCTCGACCCGGTCATCGGCCTCGTCGGCGCAGCGGTCATTTCCGCCTGGGCCTACGGGTTAATCCGGGACTCGTCCAAGGTACTGCTGGACCGGGAAATGGATCACCCGCTGGTCGCACAGATCCGCAGCAGAATAGAGCAGGACGGAGACGCCAGGGTGACGGACCTGCACGTGTGGCGCGTCGGCCGCAGTCAGTACGCCTGCATCGTCTGCCTGGTGGCCCACGCTCCCAAGACGCCAGACGAATACCGGGCACTGCTCGGCGATTGCCCCGAGCTGCGGCACGTATCGATTGAGGTCAACGCCTGCCCCCGCTGCCAACCCCGCCGGGAGCAAACGGCGCTTGCGCATCGGACCCCCAGCGAGGGATAGGACGAGAACGCAATGGCCATGTATTCGCTTCTCAGCGTGTTTCTGGGCGCCGGCCTGGGCGCCTGCCTGCGCTGGGGGCTCGGCCTGGCCTTGAACCCGATTCTTCCTCCCTTCCCATTGGGGACCCTCGCAGCCAACCTGCTGGGAGGTTACCTGGTGGGCGTGGCGCTCGCCTACTTCTCCTGGAACTCCGGCCTGCCGCCGGAGGTGCGCCTGTTCCTCATCACGGGTTTTCTGGGCGGGCTCACCACTTTTTCCACCTTTTCGGCCGAGGTCGTGACCCTCCTCGAACGCGGCCAATTCGTCTGGGCCCTTGCCGTGGCGGCAGGGCACCTGTTGGGCTCCCTCGCCCTGACCGCTGTGGGCATCGGCACGGTGAAGTGGCTCATGCGCAACTAGAGACACAGTGACACGGCGACGGGAGGTTCACAGCATGGAAGGCGCCTTTCTCCGCTTCTACGTGCACGAGAACGCACGTCACCGTCACCGCCTCCTGTGGGAGTGGCTGCTCGAAGAGGCCAACCGCATGGGCATCCGCGGCGGCTCGGCGTTTCGCGCCATGGCTGGCTTCGGGCGGCACCACGTGCTGCACGAGAACCACTTCTTCGAGCTGGCCGGCACCCTCACCGTGGAGGTGGAGTTCATCGTCACGCCGCAGGAGGCGAGGCGGCTGCTGGAGCGCATCGAGCAGGAGAAAATCCGGGTCTTCTACGCCCACATCCCGGCCCGCTTCGGCGTGCTCAACCCCGACGAGGAGGACCCGCCGTCCGCGGCGGCGGATTCGCAGCGTCCTTGAAGCGAGCCTGCGCCCCGAGGCACCCGGCGCTATAGGTCGCCCATCTCCTCCGGCGCGGCCCGCTTTTGCCGCAGGCTGACCAATTCCTCGGCCACGGTCGGATGGATGCCCACGGTGGCGTCGAACAGGGCCTTGGTGGCGCCGCCCTTTATGGCTACCGCGAATCCCTGCACCACCTCTCCCGCCTCGGGTCCTACCATGTGTACCCCCAGCACCCGGTCGGTGACGCCGTCCACCACCAGCTTGATGAAGGTGCGCTCCTGCCGCGGCGTCAAGGTGAGCTTGAGGGGCCGGAACGCGGAAGCATAGACCTCTACCCGGCAATAGCGCTCCCGCGCCTGGGCCTCCGTGAGTCCCACCGTGCCCACGCTGGGGTGGCTGAACACCGCGGTCGGCACGTTTTCGTAGTCCATGCGTCTCGCGCTCGCGCCGAAATGGGTCTGGGCAAAGGCCATGGCTTCGTGGATCGCCACCGGCGTGAGCTTGAGCCGATCGATGACGTCCCCCAGAGCGTAGATGGAGGGCACCGAGCTGCGAAACGCCTCGTCCACCATGATGGCACCGTTGTCCGCGAGCTTCACCCCCGTCTGCTCCAGGCCGAAGCCCCGGCTCGAAGGGGCACGCCCTGTGGCGAACAACACCAGGTCGAAGACCTCCTCGGTACCGTCGCCGAAGCAGACCTTGCGCCGGCCGCTCGCACCGGCCTGCAGAGCCAGCACCCGGGTGTTGAACAAGATGCGGATGCCCTTTTTTTCCATCTCGCCGGCCAGAAACTGGCGCACGTCGTCATCGAAACCCCGCAGCAAGTGGGGGCCGCGATAGGCGAGGGTGGTGTCGACCCCCAGGCCGTTGAAGATGGAGGCGAACTCCACCGCGATATAGCCTCCTCCCACCACCAGCGCCCGCTTGGGCAGCGACGGCAGAAAGAAGGCGGCGTCGGAGGTGATCCCAAGCTCTGCGCCCGGGATCGGCGGCACCACGGCGTGGGCACCGGTGGCCACTAGGAGGTGGCCGGCCGTGTAGTCCCGCTCCCCCACCTGAACCCGATGGGGACCCAACACCCGAGCCCGACCCCGCAGCAGCCGCACCCCGGCGGCTTCCAGCAGCCGCTGGTAGACTTCGTTCAGCCGGGCGATTTCCCGATCCTTGTTCTCGCGCAGCCGCTCCCATTCGAAGTTGAGCGTCCCGACGTTCCAACCAAACCCGCGAGCGTCCTCGAAGTCCTCGCGAACGTGGGCCGCATAGGAGAAGAGCTTTTTCGGTATGCACCCGGCATTGACGCAGGTGCCCCCGAGAAAGCGCTCCTCGGCGATGGCCACCCGAGCGCCGTAGCCCGCCGCCATCCGAGCTGCGCGCACGCCACCCGAGCCGGCGCCGATGACGAACAAATCGTAGTCGTAATGCATTTTAGTACTCCGGTCGCTGTACTAGGCTAAGCCTATTTGACTAAGTTTATACGGAAGCGGCCGTGCAGACGGTCACCCTTCGCAAAGCGAAACCACCCACCTGTCCAAGCTCGTCAACGAAGCCGCCAAGGGAGAAGCGTTCATCATCGGTAAAGCGGGCAAACCCCTGGTCAAGGCCACTCCTTTGAGCACGCCGGAGCCCAAGCAGGCGCGTCGCCTCGGCTTCCTGGCAGGGGACATCCAAGTGCCGGCCGACTTCGATCCCATGGGTGAAGCGGAGACCAAAGGGCGCCTCGGCTCAGCCGAACGAAGCTGCTGCTGGACACCCACATGCTGTTATGGGTGGCGGGGCTTCCCGAGCAGCTCCCCACCCGCGCCAGACGTCTCCTGAAAGACCCAGACAACAGGCTGCTCTTCGGCGCGGCAAGTCTCTGGAAGATCGCTCTCAAGCACAGTCTCGGCCGAGACGACTTCCGAGTGGATGCGCGTATGTTGCGGCGCCCTTTGCTGGACAACGGCTATGTCGAGTTGCCCGTGACCAGCGCCCACGCCGTGACGATCGACCAACTGCCGCCGATCCATAAAGACCCCTTCGACCGGCTCCTGGTCGCCCAAGACCTGGTAGAAGGCGTCCTCCTGCTCACCGCCGATGCGCGGCTCGCTCAATACCCCGCCCCGATACGCAAGCTTTGACAGGGAACGCTCAGGTTCTCGATTAACCGATTCTGCACAGCAGCCCCTTCAAATACGCGCCCTCGGGGAAGCTGAGGGCCACCGGATGGTCGGGGCCCGCGGTGTAGCGCTCCACGATGCATGCCTCTACCCCCGCGTCCAAGGCGGCGCCGGCCACGATCTTTTGGAACAGGGCCTCGTCCACCCCGCCCGAACAGGAGAAAGTAGCAAGCAGCCCCCCGGGAGCGAGGAGGCGGAAGGCGAGCCAATTGAGATCCTTATAGCCTCGGGCCGCCTGGGATGCCTGGGCAGCCGTGGGGGCGAACTTGGGCGGATCCAGCACGATCAAGTCGAAACGGCGACCCTCCTCCCGCAGCCGCCGCAGCGCCTGGAACATGTCCTCGTCCCACCACTCGCAGCGGGCCGGATCGAGACCGTTCATGACCACGTGGGCCTGAGCCGCTTCCAGCGCCGACGCCGAGGAATCGATGGACAGCACCGTCTCGGCACCGGCGGCGAGGGCCGCCACGGTGAAGGCACCGGTATAGCAGAAGCCGTTCAGGACCCGGCGCCCGGGCGCATGGCGCGCGATCCGCGCCCGATTGACCCGCTGGTCCAGGTAGAAGCCGGTCTTGTGGCCACGACGCACATCCACCCGGTAGGCGAGGTCGTGCTCCCGGATGGAGATGGGCTCCAGCGGCTCGTCGCCCCATAGGGGGCCCACCCGGGGCGCGAGCCCTTCTCGGACGCGGGCCTCCCCGTCGGAGCGCTCGTACACCCGCGCCGCCCCCGTCAAGGCAACAAGCTGTTCGGTCAGGCACCCGCGCCACGCCTCCGCGCCGCAACTTCCGAGTTGCAGGACCAGGGTATCCCCGTAGCGGTCCACCACCACGGCCGGCAGGCCGTCGGATTCGCCATGCACGAGCCGCAAAGCGTTGGTTTCCTGCGCCGGCACCAGATCCCGGCGCAGGGCGAGGGCCGCGGAAAGTCGCCGTCGGAAGAAACCGGGGTCGATGGGTGTTTCCCGATCGAAGGACCAGATCCGCACCCGGATTTGGGACAAGGGGCTGAATGCGCCCCAACCGAGGAAGGCGCCGTCGGTGGAGCACACTTCCACCGTCTCCCCGGCGCCAGGGTTGCCTTCCACCCGCGCGATCGCCCCGGAGAACACCCAGGGATGGCGGCGCAGGAGGGACTTCTCCCGGCCGGGTTTCACGATCACCCGACCCGTGGGAGCGCGTTCCACGGAGCTACACCTTGAGATAGTGATGGCGCAGGCCCATCCAGCGCTCGAGGTGGCGGCGAGCGTGGTCGGGAAAGCGCTCTAGCATCTCCTGCGCCACCTCCCGCGCCGCCTCCAACAGGTCCTGGTCCCGCTCCAGATCGGCGAAGCGCAACAGCGGCACGCCGCTCTGGCGCGCCCCCAGAAATTCCCCCGGCCCCCGTAACCGCAGGTCATGGCGAGCGATCTCGAAGCCGTCGCTCACCTGGTACAGGACCCGCAGCCGCTCCCGGGCCGCGCCGGAGAGGGGCGTGCCGTACAGGAGAATGCACATGCTCTTGTGCGCACCCCGACCCACCCGTCCCCGTAACTGGTGGAGCTGGGATAACCCCATGCGTTCGGCATGGTCGATCACCATGAGAGAAGCGTTGGGCACATCGACGCCCACCTCGATCACGGTGGTGGCCACGAGGAGCTGGATCTCGCCCCGCTGGAAAGCCTCCATCACCCGTGCCTTGTCCTCGGGCTTGAGCCGTCCGTGGATCAGGCCCACTTTGAGCTCTGGAAAGGTGTTTTTCAGGCGTTCGAAGGTCTCCAGTGCGGTCTGCAACTGCAGCGCCTCCGACTCTTCGATCAGGGGACACACCCAATAGGCCTGCCGCCCTGCGAGACAGTCGGCCCGCACCCGGGCGATTACCTCGTCGCGTCGCGCATCCGCCACCAGGCGCGTCGCCACCGGCGTGCGGCCCGGAGGCAGCTCGGCGATCACCGACACGTCCAGGTCGGCGTAGTAGCTCATGGCCAAGGTCCGGGGAATGGGAGTGGCGCTCATCATGAGCTGGTGGGGCTGATCGCCTTTCAGGCGCAGAGCAAGGCGCTGGTGCACCCCGAAGCGGTGCTGCTCGTCGATCACCGCAAGCCCCAGGCGCCGGAAGCGCACCTCCTCCTGGAACAGGGCGTGGGTACCCACCGCCACCAGGGCTTCGCCTAGGGCCACTTGCTCCAGGGCTTCCTTCCTCACCCGCTTTTTCTGGCTGCCCGCAAGCCACGCCACCCTCACCCCCAGCGGTTCCAGCCATTGGGCGAACTTGCGGTAGTGCTGCTCTGCTAGGATCTCGGTGGGTGCCATGATGGCGGTCTGGTAGCCGTTCTCCGCTGCCTGGAGCGCCGCCAGGGCGGCGACGATGGTCTTGCCGCTTCCCACGTCTCCTTGAAGGAGCCGCTGCATGGGATGGGCCTCCGCCATGTCCCGGCGGATCTCGGCGAGCGCCCTCTCCTGGGCCGGGGTGAGACGAAAGGGCAGGGAGTCGATCAAGCGCCGGGTGAGGGTGCCCCGGTCCGGCAGCCGGGGCGCGACCCGGGCGCGCCGCTCGCGATAATGCAGGCGCATGGACAACTGCTGCGCCAGCAGCTCGTCGAACTTGATCCGGCGCCACGCGGGGTGGGTGCGCTCCCCCAAGGCGCTCTCGTCGGCGTCGGGGGGAGGCGCGTGGAGGAAACGCACGCTCGCTTCGAACTCCGCAAGCCGATGAGCCGCCCGAAGAGAAGAAGGCAGGGTGTCGGAGAGGTCCAGTTCGGCCAGACACCGGTCGATCAGTTTGCGCAGCACCGGCTGAGCCAGCCCCGCCGTGGTGGGGTAGACCGGGGTGAGGGTGATGGGCAGGGGTTCGCCAGGAGCCACGATCCGCGCCCGCGGATGCACCATTTCTGGGGCGAGAAAACCCTGGCGCAGCTCCCCGTGCAGCCGCACCCGCTTTCCCACCGCCAGGGACCGAACCTGATTGGGATAGAAGTGGAGGTAACGCACGACAAGCTCGCCGCTGCCGTCGGAGACCCGTAGCACGAGCTGCCGCCGGGGCCGGGGCACGATGTCGTTGCTCACCACCACGCCCTCCACTTGGACCGGCTGACCGGGACGAGCCTCCCCGATGGGGGTAAGGCGAGTTTCATCCTCGTAGCGTAGGGGCAAATGCAGCACCAGGTCGAAGGGCGTGCGAATCCCCAGGCGAGCAAGCCGCCCGGCCAGGGCCGGGTTGAGCGCCGCGAAGGAGAGTTGGACATGGGATGCGGGTGTAGGCCCTATACCTTCACTGCTGTTCGGCGTTCCCGGTAGGCCGGGATCCGTTCGGAGCCTGCCGGCGTGCGCCACCCCATGCCTCACGGTGAATATCGGCTCACGCGCCGAGCACCAGGATCGCCTCCATCTCCACCAGGGCCCCGCGCGGCAGTGCCGCTACGCCCACCGCGGCCCGGGCGGGATAGGGCGCGCGGAAATAGGTGGCCATGATCTCATTCACTCGCCCGAAGTGGGCGAGGTCGGTGAGATAGACGGTGAGCTTCACCACCTGGTCCAAGGTGCCGCCCGCCGCCTGGGCCACCGCTTGCAGGTTTCTGAACACCTGGTGGATTTGCCCCTCCGGATCCGGGACCAGGGCCATGGTCCGGGGATCGAGCCCGATTTGGCCGGAGAGGTACACGGTCTGGCCGGCACGGATCGCCTGGGAATAGGTGCCGATCGCCTTGGGAGCGGCTTCGGTAGAGACGGGAACGCGGCTCATGGGGAACCCCTGGCAAGGAGACGATAGGCAACGAGCGTAATGGTAGGCCAGCCCAGGGCCTTTAGAAAACCCGGGTCGGACCAGGCAGCGCCAAGAAATGGCGAAGCGCCGGTTTCATCGTTATATTTACGCCTCTATGTCCGATGCCCCCAAAGCCCAGGGCCAGCCCCTCGCCTCCAGGGTGTCGGCCGAGCATCGTCGGGTTGTAGCGCTCGCGGCGGCCGCCGTGGGCGTGGTCTACGGCGACATCGGCACCAGCCCCTTGTATACCATGCGGGAGGTCTTCTCCGGGTTGCATCCCCTGCCCGTCAATGCGGCCAACGTCCTGGGCATCCTCTCCCTCATCTTCTGGTCCCTCATCATCGTGGTGACGCTCAAGTACGTGGTGTTCATGATGCGAGCGGACAATCGGGGCGAGGGCGGCATCATGGCGCTGACCGCCTTGGTGGTCAAGGCGCTGGGAGACGAGCCCAGGCGCCGGCGCACACTGGTGGGCTTGGGTCTTTTTGGCGCGGCCTTGTTCTATGGCGATGCCATGATCACCCCCGCCATCTCGGTGCTCTCGGCGGTGGAGGGACTGGCGGTGGCCACCCCGTATCTGGAACCCGTGGTGGAGCCCGCCGCCGTGGCGGTACTGCTGGCCCTGTTTCTGCTGCAACGCCGGGGCACGGGTACCGTCGGTGCCCTGTTCGGTCCGGTGATGATGGTCTGGTTCGCCACGCTCGCCCTGCTGGGTCTGGCAAAAATCGTCCAGGTGCCGCAAGTGCTCAACGCCTTGAATCCGTGGCATGCGGTGACATTCTTCGCCGAGAACCGCTGGCAGGCCTATCTTGCCCTTGGGGCCGTGGTGCTGGCGATCACCGGAGCCGAGGCCCTCTACGCCGACATGGGACATTTCGGCCGCCGCCCAATTCGCCTGGCATGGACGGGCCTGGTACTGCCCGCCCTGGTCATCAATTACTTCGGTCAGGGGGCGCTGCTGCTCACCCAGGCGGAGGCGGCACGCAACCCCTTCTACCTGCTCGCGCCCTCATGGGCCCTCTACCCCTTGGTGGCGCTCGCCACCGCCGCCACCGTGATCGCCTCCCAGGCTGTGATTTCCGGCGCTTTTTCCTTGACCCACCAGGCCATCCAGCTGGGCTATTGCCCGCGGCTGGAAATCATCCACACCTCCGAGCGGGAGATGGGCCAAATATACCTGCCTTGGGTAAACTGGGCCCTGCTCGCCGCCGTGGTGGCACTGGTGCTCGGGTTTCACTCCTCGAGCCATCTGGCGGCGACCTATGGCATCGCCGTCACCGCCACCATGGCAATCGACTCCCTGCTGCTCTACGTGGTGCTGCGTCACCTATGGCGCTGGAGCCGCTGGGCGGCGGGTGCGGTGGCAGGCCTGCTCCTCACCGTGGATTTCGGCTTCTTCAGCGCCAACGCCCTTAAGCTGTTCCAGGGGGGCTGGTTCCCGGTGATCGTGGGTGTAGTGCTCTTCACCCTCTTTTCCACCTGGTACCGGGGACGCCAGCTCGTCTTCGAGCGGCTGCGCAGCCGTGACCTCCCGCTGGAGCCGACGCTCGAAAGCCTGAAGCGCAATCCGCCCTTGCGGGTGCCGGGAACGGCGGTGTTTCTCACCAGCAAACCAGACGCGGTGCCCCATGCTCTGCTGCACAACCTGGCGCACAACAAAGTGCTGCACGAGCGTGTGGTCTTCCTCACGGTCACCACCGAGCCCGTGCCGCGGATCCCGGAAGAGCGACGCGTGGAATTACAGGCCTTGGGCGCGGAGTTCTACCGGGTCATGGTCCGTTACGGCTTCATGGACCAGCCTGACATTCCAGCGGCCCTCGATCGGCTGCGCCCCTACGGCTTGGAATTCCCGCCCCTGGAGACCACGTACTTCTTGAGCCGCGAGACGCTGATCCCGTCCCTCGCGCTCGAAGGCATGGCCTTGTGGCGCGAACGCCTGTTCGCCACCTTGGCGCGCAACGCGAGCAGCGTCACTGCCTACTTTCGCCTCCCCACCCACCGGGTGGTGGAGCTCGGCACCCAGATCGAGCTCTGAGGTGCCCCCATGGCGAGCGCCGTCATTGCAAACTTGGAAAAACTCCTCGCAGCCGGCAAGGAATCGGCCCTGCTGCGCTTCAGCCTCGGTGTCGAATACCTGAAGCTAGGCGAGGCGGCCATCGCCATCGCCCAGCTGCGGCGGGCCTTGGAGCTGGACGGGAACTATTCGGCCGCATGGAAGCTCCTTGGCAAGGCCCTCACCGAGGCGGGCGAGCTCCAGGAGGCCCTGGAGGCCTACCGCCGGGGAATCCAGGTGGCGGAAAAACGAGGTGACAAGCAAGCAGCCAAGGAGATGGCCGTGTTCGCCCGCCGCCTCGAGCGGCAGCTCGCCGCACCGGAAGGCTAGGCGCGGACCTCTTTGCGCTGGAACAGCACGTAGGCCACGGCGAAGAGGAGCAGGGTACCGGCCACCAGAGCGGTGAGGGCGGGCCACACCAAGGCCAGGCTTTCTGCCAAAGGGAGCGGCCGGCCGATGATCATCCCGTCCAGTTGGGCGAGAAATACAGGCCCCAAGGTACGCACCTCCGGATTTAACAGGGCCTGCACCACGTCGCTGTAGAGCGCGTCGGGCGAGAGGCGGGCAAGCCCTAACGCCAGCCCCACCTGGGCCAGGGGATCGCGGGAGACGCCGGGCGCCATCGCCTGGGCCCCCTGGACCAGGAATTGGGTGAGCATGGGCCAGAGCACGGCAAAAAAGATCCATACCCCGAGAGCCGTCAGCACTGCACCCTGGGGCTGACGGAAAACGACCGACAGGCACATGGCCAAGGCGAGCCACACACCCCCGTAGAACAAGGTGGCCAGGAGAAAAAGCAATCCCCGCGCCACCTCCTCCGGCCCCGGCGGCAGTCCCAGGAAGAGAATTCCCAGTCCAGTGGTGACGAGCCACAGGGCCGCGAGCAGCACTGCCAGGGTAGAGAGGGCCGCGAGGAACTTGCCCAGCAGAAGGGCGTCTCGGTAGATGGGCTGGGAGAGGACGCGGCTCAAGGTGCGCCGGTTGTACTCCCCGTTCACCGCGTCGAAGCCCAGGGCGATGGCCACCAGGGGCACGAAGAACCCGAGAAAAGCGACGAAAGAAGGCAGCGGCGAGCGGGCAGCGGTAAACAGCCGCAGGAAGGCGAAGGGATCCTGCATGACCGTGGCGCGCAGTTGCTGTCCGGCCACGTACACCGCCCCCACCGCGGCGATCAACACCAGGATTTCCAGCACCCGCATGCGGGTGGAGGAAAGATGGTCGGCCAGCTCCTTGGTCCACACTGCCGCCACCCCCGTCCAAGGCGAGCCTTCACGCTTCATGGTGCGCCTCCTGGAAATAGCGCGTATACACTTCGTCCAGCCCGGGGCGCTCTTGGGCGAGGCCGGTCAATCGAGCCCCGGCCTGGACAGCCGCCCGAGAGAGCTCCGCCCGCACATCCCCCTGCGCATCCACCCGCCAGCGTCCTGGGGCCTCCGGTTGTACCAAGCGCACTCCCGGCACCTCTTCCAGTGAGCGGCGAAGCTGCAGCCCTTGCGGATCCGAGGCCGCGGGCTCGGCTTCCAGCCGCACCCGCCAAGTGGTCCCAAGCACCTGGCGCGCCAGCGCTTCCACACTGCCCATCAAGCGCATGCGCCCCCGGGAAAACAACCCCACCCGGTCGCATACCTCCTGCACTTGGTGCAGCAGATGGGAGGAAAGGAGCACGGTGATCCCGTCCTCCTTCAGTTTCAAGATCAGGGTGAGGAAATCCCGGGCCGCTTCCGGGTCCAGCCCCAGGGTCGGCTCATCCAGAATTGCGATCCGGGGCGCCTTGCACAGCAGCTCCGCGAGTCCCAGCCGCTGACGCATGCCCCGGGAAAAGGTGGCGACCCGCTCGTGGGCCACGGCTTCGAGCCCCATTCGGGCGAGGGCGGCGCCGATGCGCCGCTCGGCCTCAGCAGCCGGAAGGCCGTTCAATTTGGTGATGTAGCGCAGATTCTCCCAGGCGGTGAGTTCATCGTAAAAACCCACCGCGTCGGGGAGATAGCCCACCTGGCGCTTGACCGTGAGGGGCCAGCGCCGGGGATCGAGCCCTAGCACGGAAATGTCCCCCCCGCTCGGCTCGGTGAGCCCAAGCAGCATGAGGATAGTGGTGGTCTTGCCAGAACCGTTGGGCCCCAGCAGACCGAACACTTCTCCCGCCTGGATTTCCAGGTCGAGCGCTTCCACCGCCACGGTGGCACCGTAGCGCTTGGTGAGACCCCGGGTTTGGATGACGGGAGCGCTCATCGCCGTCCGTAGCGCGCCACGACGAAGCCCACCACCCCTAAGGCCGCCAGCACCACGGCGATACCCACCAGGCCCCACAGGGTGGAGGTGCGCACCGTCATCCGGTAATCCAGAGAGGCGGACTCCCCTTCAGCCTCGGCACGGAAGTTCACGTTGAAGTCTCCTGCGAGGGAACGGGGCGAAGGCGTGACGGTGGCGGTCACCTGAACCCGTTCTCCAGGAGGCACGGCTTCCAGCTCCTTGGGTTCGAACTCCACCTTCCATTCTCTGGGAGGAAAGGCCGACAGGCTCACACCTCTGGCCGGGGCGGTGCCGGTGTTTTCCACCACCAGGGTCACGGGCGTCGGCTCCCCCGCATAGGCGTCTCCCGAAAGCACTTCGGCGGGGGTACGCAGGGCGAGCTGCGGGCGCCCCGTTACCTCCACGGTGAGCTCCGTGCTGGCCCGGACCCGGCCGGTGTCTGCAGTGACCACGATGCGATAGGGGCCGGCGGTCGCTCGGCGCGGGGGCTGCACCCGTACGTTGAACTCCCGGGATTCCCCCGCCTTGACGGGGAGGCTGGTGACCTGCTGGGAAGAAAACGCCGGGGTGAAGTTCACCTCGAATCCCGGCGGTGCCTCGGCGGAAAGATTCACCAGGACGTCTTGGCCGCTGCGGTTTTCCAGGGTGAGCTCATAGCTGAAGCTGGCCGAGGCGCTGCCTTGCAAGGTGGGCAGATTGGCCCTCAGCCCCAGCTCCGCCGGAAGCACGTCCCCGAATTGGAGCTGGAGGGGGAGTTCGGCCCGCTGCCCGGCCCCTAGGGCCACCACCCGTAGGGTGTAGCTGCCCTTGTCGAGCGTCTTGGGCGGATCGAGCCGCAGGGTCACGCTGCGCTCGGCGTCGGGATTGACGTACACGGCGCCGATGGCACGCCCGTCTCCCACGAAGCTCGCTTTCCACCCCGCGGGCACCTTGTCCGCCTTGAGCTCCACCACTTGGGGCGGAAGCCCGAAGTTGTGTACCGTAAGCGGAATCGAGAGGGTCTCCGCAGGGCGCAAGGTCTGGACTGGATAGGCCGTGGAAAGGGCAAGACCGCGGTACGCCCGCTCCTGGGCGGAAAATGCCGCCGTGGCGGCGAGCAGCAACCCCAGGGCGAGCGCAACCTCCCGTCGTTCCATGCGTTTTCCTCCTCGTTGTCGGGCTTGGATAAAAAAGTGCCGCTTCGGCAGGAGCGATCTCCGCCGCGAAAGGACTCTGCGAATAGCCTTGTTTGCCGGTGGGCGCCGGCCCGTTTGCCGATTTTGATGGGGTCAGGCCCCCCGGGGTTCAACCCCCTTCTTGAGCGGCGATCCATCGGCAGGGGATTCCATCGCCTCCCTTCGATCCTCCTCGGCCCTCTCCCACTGGAGGCCCCGGTAGTCGAAGCCCAGCTCGAGGGTGGGCTTGACCACCTGGAAGTAGGGTGAGATGTCGAAGTCCCGGGGCGTGTACAGGCTGGGGTGCCGGCTCGTGTAACAGTCCTTCTCGCTTCGGCTCGAGCCGTTGCGGCGCCGGATGACCCGGGGCAGGATGGGATAGCCCACCGCCTGGAAGGCCTGGGCGATCAGGGTAGAGCAAATGGCCTTGGTGGGCTCGCCGCTGCCCAGGGAAAGCATCTGGCGCCGGAACCGGCTCGGCACGGGCAGGACGGGCAACAGGTAACGGGCCAGATCCAGCAGGTTCTTCAGATCGTAGGCCTGACCCAACCGGGCGATAGCGTAGTCCACCACCCGACGCCGGTCTTGTTCCGACAACCCCACCGGGCGGCAGATGCGGGTGTGGAAAGCGGCGTATTTGGACAGGGGCACTGCCTGGCAGCCGTGCACCATGTCCACTTCCACCAGCACGGGCGGATTTTCCCAGTTGTGGTGATCCACCAGGACATCGCCCACATACAGGGCCGCGTGGGACCAGGTGGACTGGGTGAGGTACTTGATCGCCGTGGAGACGCGGGTATTGCCTTCCACCAACAGGACGTCGGCAGGCTGCAAGGTTGCCAGCAGCGCCGCCGGGCTTGAGGTGGCGGCAGGAGCGTAATGGGGCAAAGGCTGGCTGAGATAGCGCGCCAAGGCCCGTCCCAGGGGTTGCAGCCAACGCCGGGTCATGGGCTCCACTCCTCTCGACGGCATGTATCCGTCATCTTTTCCTGAAGCCTTTTTCTAAAATTAGACCACGGCAACGGCCTCCTGGCAGGGCACATCCGCCAACACAGGCGTGGACGGGCCGCTCGCGCCGCCTTGTCTCACCAGGACAGCTTTTTTTATCCTCGCGCCACAGGCGCAAAAAGGCTCAAAAACGGTTTTATCGACCCTGGACCGGGGGTTCCATGACCGGCTTCGCGCCAGCCCTGTCCCAGGCTGCCGGAGGTGGGGCCGCGCCCGCCAACATCGCACATCCCGCCTCTACGGTGCGTGTCGCCTCAGAAAGCTCCGCCAGCAGGGCGAGGTACTGCTTCTGCCACTCCCCCAGAATCTCCCGGCGGCGCTGCTCGTCCCCCTGCACCTGGGCGAGGGAAAGCTCGCAGCGCAGGAGCCCGATCATTACCCGGCTGTACACCGCGTAAAGGGTGGAAACGGCACCGGCCAGTTCGGGAAAATACAATCGGGCAAGCGCCATTACCTTCTTCACCGGCGGCTCTTCCGTACGCGCCGGGGCATTGAAGAGGCGCACCGATTTTTCCCGATCCAACCAGAACAGGAGCTCGTAGACCGCGCTCATCAACTCCTCCAGCTTGCCCCGCTTGAGCGCCATATCGCTGTCCTGGGGGAGCGAAGGCGCAGCCTCAAGCCTGGCCGCCAGGCGGGCGAGTGCTTCGTTCACTTGCCGCTGCTCGTCCACCAGCCGGTAGAAGTCCTCCCGCGGGGCGAGCGCGTCCACCTCCCGACGGAAATGACGGCGTAACTGCACGTGGGAGCCGATCACCAGTCCGATCACGGCAGCAAGCGCCAGGAACAGGGGCCAATCGGACGGGGCGCGGGCGGCGAGCTGCTGGCCCAGCTCGATCAAGCGGGCGAAGTCCATGGGAAAGCTCGGGTTGGCGGCAAACCCCTATGGTACTCCATGCGCCCCCGGCCCGAGGCGGTCAAGACTTGAGCGGTTTTTTGCGGAACAGCCGGGCCGTGCGGGCCACGTCCTCGGACTTCACCCAGAAAATGGCGCCCCAGCGGCCTTGACCCGCGGACACCGCGTCCACCGCCGTGACGTTCACCCCCGCCTGGGCCAGCTTTTTCAGGTGCCCGGCCAAGGCTCCGGCCCGATCCTCGCCCTGGATGAGGAAGCCGCTCTTCTTGGGCGTGAAGGGCAGGCCGGCCTTCTTGATGGCCGCCGTGAACTTGCGGCTATCCTCCGGCACCACATCGATCTGGGCCCGGCGCCCCTGGGGGTAGCCGGTGCAGGCGAGCAGGTTGATGCCCGCGCTCACCAAGGTCGAGAGCACCTTGAACGCCTCTCCCGGCCGGTTGGGCACCTGAATGGAAAAATAATCGACTCTGCGCACGGTATCGGGCACGGCGGGTCTTTTTCAGCCGGCGGTAAATGCGGCCGCCCGCAGCACCGGGCGGCTCAGAGGGCGTTCAGGAATTCCTTCCAAGGCGTCGCTGCCAGGGTCTCCGTGGTGGAATGGCCATAGGCGCGGATGATCATAGCGGCCCTCTCCACTTCCTTCACGTCGGCCGCTTCCACCACGTCCACCGCGTCGAAGCGCCCGAGAGTGGCGTAGCTCTCCTTCCAGGTGACGCCGGGACACTCGGTTTTGATTTTCTCCGAGACAGTGGCGGCGAGGGTCTTGAAATCCTTCGGGTCCTTGAAGGCTTCAGGGGAAAAGCGGCTCAAGATGATGTAGGTTGCCATACGCCACCTCCGTGATACAGGGAATCCCGGGACGTAATCCGCCCCCGGGAACCTCTCCTCCCACGACGGGATGAAGACCACCCCGCCCCGTCCTGGCAGAGGGGCGGAGGAGCGTGCGCCGGCTCAATCCTCGCAGCGGGGATAATTCCCCAACCGCGCCGGGGGAGCCCCGTCGCCGTGATCATAATAGCGGGTCGTCCCGTAGCAGTACCGGGAGGGCCCCCCATAGGCGCCGGCCGGTGGCAGAACGTGGGGAACGACATGACGCCGCTCGATGATCACCCTGGGCGGCGCTTCATGGGTGTGATATCGGGGACTGGCGATCGCCAAACCGATCAACCCCCCCAGGAGCCCTCCCAACACCGCCGCGCCAAAGACATCAGTCCGGTGGACGGGGTGAGGGCGAAACCCATGCCCCAAGGCATCGGCCGAGGCCACCGCGAGGACCCCCACGGTCGCCAACGCGATCAACCCGTTCTTCATCCTCGCCTCGCTACAAGCATTCTAGTTATAGCGCACCCGTGGCGCGCCGCCAGGGGTGGCGCCGCTTTGCTTCAGACCGAGCCGGCGGGCGAGCTTGTGCAGGTTGCTGGGATCCACGCCCAGGCTCGCCGCTGTGCGGGACCAGTTGCCCCCGTGCCGGGTCAGGGCCTCTTCGATGGTACGGCGTAAGAAACGCGCCTGGGCCTCGTGCAGGGTAAGCCCCGGCTCTAAGGCCGGGGCAGGCGCCGCCTGCCCGTGATCGCCCGGGACCCCGGGCGGAGGATCGGAGGCTTCCAGCTCCAGGTCCAGAAACCGCCGTTCGATGGTGACGATGGCGTTGGCACTGGCGGCCTTGGCCCGGGCCTTGAGGGCGGCGCGGCTCACTACGTGCTCCAGCTCCCGCACGTTTCCGGGCCAACCATAGGCGAGCAAGGCCTTCTCCGCGTCCCGGGAGAGCCGTAGGCTTCTCACCCCCAAGCGGGAGCGGTTTAACTCCAGGAAATGGCCCGCGAGCAACAACACGTCGTTGCCCCGCTCCCGCAAGGGAGGCACGAAGACGGGATAGACGCTCAGGCGGTGGTACAGGTCTGCCCGGAATTTCCCTTGGCGCACCGCCTCCTTCAGGTCCCGGTTGGTGGCGGCGACGATGCGCACGTCGATCCTCACCGGCACATCCGACCCCACCCGCTGGACCTCCCCGTGCTGGATCGCCCGCAGGAGCTTGGCCTGCACCGCAAGGGGCAACTCCCCCACCTCGTCCAGGAACAGGGTCCCCCCCTCCGCAGCCTCGAACTTGCCCGCCCGATGGCTGAGGGCGCCGGAGAAAGCACCCTTGACGTGCCCGAACAGCTCACTCTCGGCCAGGCTCTCGGGCAGGGCGGCGCAGTTCACGTGCACCATGGGACGGTCCCGACGCCGGGAGAGGGCATGAATCTCCCGGGCCACCAGCTCCTTGCCCACGCCGGTTTCCCCCAGGATCAGGACCGACAGATCGGAATCGGCGATCAGCATGAGCTCCTGCTTGAGCTCCTGGAGGGCCGGGCATTGGCCAATCAGCTCCTGCCGCCCGGCCGTTAGCCCCGACGCTAGAGCCGTTCCCGCGTCCGCACGCAAGCTCCGGAGTGCCTCGAGCTGGGAGGACAGCTCCGCCAGGCGTACGCTCGCCTCAGCGAGCAGGACGAAATGCTTGAGCCGCTCCAGATCGAGCCGGGTGAAGCGTCCCGGGGCGAGGGCGTCGAAGGTGAGCACGCCCCAGGCGCGGCCGTCCACGTACAGCGTCACCCCCATGCAGTCGTGCACGTGGAGGTCGCCCGTGCGGGACTCCACCAGCCCATCGTAAGGGTCGGGAAGATCCGTGTCCGGTTCGAAGATGACCGGCTCGTGGGCGTAGAGAATCGTCTGCAGTCGGGGATGATCCGCCAGGCGGAAACGTCGCCCCAGAGTCTCTTCCGCTAGCCCCTCCACTGCCACCGGGCGCAGCACCTCGCCTTCCAGCTTCAGGAGCCCGATGGCGTCGCACTGAAAGGCGGACTTGAGAATTTGCACCACTCGCCGGTAACGCAGCCGGGGCGGCAAATCCCGTCCTAGGTCGGACATGAGTTGCAACAACGGTTCCATTATGACCTCATCGTTGCCGGGCAATGGTGAATTTTACCATTATGGTAAGAAAAACCATTAAATACTTTGGTCATATTGACCCTGTTTTTTAAAGTAAGTACATGAAAATAAATTCATTACCCCATGGCATGGATCTTGTTTAAAGTGCATCGAACCCCTCGAATACCTCAAGAAGTGGAGAAGGTTATGGATTATCTAAAAACTCCTGTGGGGGAATTGGCGGCCGCCATCCCTGGTGCGACCCGCCTGTTCCGCCAGCATCGCATCGATTTCTGCTGCGGCGGCGACGAGCCCCTTGAGCAGGCCCTGGCAGTCCGGCGCATCGACCCAACCGCCTTCACCGAAGCGCTCGCCGGGCTGGCAGCCCCTCCGGTGCACGGGACCGATTGGCGCGCCGCCCCCCTCGCGCGATTGATCGAACACATCGTAGAGAGCTTCCATGAGCGCCACCGCCGCCAGCTTCCAGAGCTCCTCGCCTTGGCCCGCAAGGTGGAACAGGTGCACGAGCGCCATCCGGCTTGCCCTCGGGGGCTCGCCGGGCGCCTCGCGGCGTTGCAAGGGGAGCTAGAGTCCCACATGCAGAAAGAGGAGCGGGTGCTCTTTCCCTTGATCCTCCAGGGAGATGGCAACCGGGTGACGACCCCCGTGAGCGTCATGCGCTACGAACACGATCAGCACGGGCTCGCCCTGGCGCAGATCAGGGCGGCGGCTCATGATCTGGTGCTGCCTGCAGACGCCTGCGCCACCTGGCGCGCCTGCTACCAGGGGCTCGAGCAGTTGATCAGCGATCTCATGGAGCACATCCACCTCGAGAACAACGTCCTGTTCCCGCGAGCCATCGAACAAGTCTGAAGCCCCGCAGCCCCCCCTTCCCAAGGAGCCTTCGTCCCTATGAACACGGAAAAGAAACTTTGGCTGACGCTGACCGCAGTGCTCGGCGTCACCTTTGCCCTCCTCGGTTTTTTCGGGCGCGAAGTCTATCGCCAGGCGCCACCTGTGCCCCAGCGCTTCGTTGTCCAAGACGGTCCGGTGCTCTTCACCCATGACGATGTGATCCAGGGTCAGCTCGCCTGGCAGTCCACCGGGGGTCAACAGCTCGGTTCGGTATGGGGCCATGGGGCTTACCAGGCGCCCGACTGGACTGCCGACTGGCTACACCGGGAGCTCATGGCTTGGCTGGAGCTTGCCGCCCGGGAGCGGCACGGCCAGCCCTACGAGGCCCTCACCCCGGAGCAGCAGGCAGCTCTCAAGCTCCAGCTTAAGGGCGAATACCGCACCAACACCTACGACGTCGCCTCCGGCACGGTGACCCTGTCACCACGGCGGGCGGCCGCCGTCCGCCAGGTTCAGCGCTACTACGACGCTCTCTTCGGAGCCGCGCCCGAGCTCCGGAAGACGCGGGAGAGCTATGCCATGAAGGAGGACACCCTACCGCGGCCGCAGGATCGGCACAATCTCGCCGCCTTCTTCTTCTGGTCCGCCTGGGCAGCCGCCACGCCGCGCCCCGGGATGCAGGCCACTTACACCAACAACTGGCCCCACGAACCCCTGATCGACAATGTCCCCACGGCGGAGAACGTGTTGTGGTCGGTGCTGTCGGTGGTGCTGCTCGTCGCCGGCATCGGCGCCTTCATTTGGATCTGGTCCTTCGGCCGCAAGCACGGGGAAGAGGATTTAAAACCTCTCGCCCGGGATCCACTGGCGGCCCTCGCCCTGACGCCCTCCCAGCGGGCCTTATGGAAATACCTGGGGGTGGTCGTCGCCCTGTTCGGCTTACAAGTGTTGCTCGGAGGCTTCACCGCCCACTACACCGTGGAAGGACAAGCGTTCTACGGCCTGGAAACCTCCCGCTGGCTGCCCTACGCCCTCACCCGCACCTGGCACATCCAGAGCGCCATGTTCTGGATCGCCACCGCTTTCCTGGCGGCGGGCCTGTTCCTCGCCCCCGTGATCAACGGTGGACGCGACCCGAAGTACCAGAAGCTGGGCGTGGACCTCCTGTTCGTGGCGCTGCTGGTGGTGGTTGCCGGCTCCTTCATCGGCCAGTTTCTCGCCATCAATCAGCAGCTCCAGCGGGAGGTGAGCTTCTGGCTCGGCCATCAGGGCTATGAATACTTGGATCTAGGGCGCGTGTGGCAGATCGCCCTGTACGCGGGCCTCATCCTGTGGCTCGCACTGATGCTGCGGGCCATCGTGCCCGCGCTCAGGCGCGAGAAGCAGAAGAGCCTGCTCATCCTTTTCACCGCCTCGGTCATCGCGGTGGGCCTGTTCTATGGCGCCGGCTTGTTCTACGGCCCGCGTACCCACCTCTCGGTGATGGAGTACTGGCGCTGGTGGGTAGTGCACCTGTGGGTAGAAGGCTTCTTCGAGGTGTTCGCCACGGTGGCCCTCGCCTACATCTTCTCCGCCATGGGGCTTGTCTCCCGCACGAGCGCCGCCCGGGCGTCCCTCGCCGCGGCTACCCTGTTCATGCTGGGCGGCGTGCCCGGCACCTTCCACCATCTCTATTTCTCCGGGACTACCACCTCCATCATGGCCATCGGCGCAGTGTTCAGCGCCCTGGAGGTGGTTCCCCTGGTGGTGGTGGGCATCGAGGCCTACGAGAACTGGCGTCACAAGGACCGAGCCCCCTGGATGCGGCGCTACGAGTGGCCCCTGAAGTTTTTCGTGGCGGTGGCCTTCTGGAATTTCGTAGGGGCCGGGGTCTTCGGCTTTCTCATCAATCCACCGATCGCCCTCTACTACCTGCAGGGGCTGAACACCACGGCGGTGCACGGCCACGCCGCGCTGTTCGGAGTCTATGGCTTCCTCGCGCTCGGCCTGGTGCTACTGGTGCTGCGCAGCCTCAGGCCCGAAGCCCAGTGGAACGAAGCGACCCTCAAGACCGCCTTCTGGTGGATGAACGGGGGGCTCGCCACCATGATCGTGACAAGCCTCCTGCCCATCGGTCTTTACCAGTTCTGGGCGAGCCTCAAGGTAGGTCTGTGGTACGCCCGCAGCGAAGAGTTCTTGCAACTCCCCCTCCTGGAGACGCTGCGTTGGGTGCGCACCGTGGGCGACCTGGTGTTCATCATCGGCGCCTTCGCCTTCGCCGCCTTCGTAGTGCAAACCCTCGCCCGGCGGCGCCCGGCCATCGCCTCCCCGGGGCCAGCGGCCGAGCAAGCCTAACGGCCATGACCGCAACCATGAAGGCATGGCAGTGCATCGGCTGCGGAAGGATCGAGGCCCCCCAGACCTGCATCGGCGTCTGCCAGGACCGGCCCGTGGAGCTGGTGTACGCCTGGCAGTACGAGGACGCGCTGGAAAAGGCGCGGCTCGCGCAACGGCATACCCAAGCCCTCGTCGGGCTGGTGCGGCGCCTGGCATGGACGGTGCCCCGCGACGGCAAATGGGAAGATTCTTACCGGGGCCTACAGGCCGAGGCGCGTCGGCTCCTGACGGTGCTGGAAAGCGGCGAAGAGCGCGTCGCGGCGCGGGTGACCAGCCCGGCGCACAGCGACGGGCATTGAAGGCTGTGGGGGCAAGCAAGCGCAGCCTGCCCGCTGCTCGAGCGGCGCCTTTGCGCGGCCTTCATCCTCCCGCTCCCGGCGTCCCGGCACGGGCGAGCCAGCAAGCCGCGAAGGCATCCGCAGGCTGCGGGCGGCCAAAATGGAAGCCCTGGGCGAAGTCGCAGCCAAGCGCCGCGAGCCGCTCGGCCTGGGCGTGATTCTCGACACCCTCCGCCAGGGTGGCAAGTCCCAGGCTGCGGGCCATGGCGATGATGGTCCGGACGATAGCCTCATCGTTGCCGTCGGAGAGCATGTCCCGCACGAAAGAGATGTCGATCTTGAGAGTATCCACGGCGAAGCGTTTGAGGTAGGCGAGGGACGAGTAGCCGGTACCGAAGTCGTCGATGGCGATGGCAAAGCCCGCCTGCCGTAAAGCCTCGGTCACCGACACCGCCCGCTCCGGGTCCGCCATCACGCCACTTTCCGTGATCTCCAGCTCGAAGTCGCCGGGGACTAGCCCCGCTGCCTTCACGATGGCACATACTTTGGCAACAAATTCGGGGTCTTCGAATTGCCGGGCATCCACATTCACGGCGACCCGCCCGGGCAAAGCGTAGCCTGCCGCCTGCCACGCCTGGAGCTGGCGGCAGGCCGAGCGCAACACCCATTCCCCGAGCCGTCCCATGAGGCCGCGCTCCTCGGCCACCGGAACGAACTCCGCGGGGCTGAGCGCCCCCCATTGGGGATCGGTCCAGCGCAGCAGGACTTCCGCCCCGGTGAGGGTCTGGGTCTCCAGGTCGAACTGGGGTTGAAAGTGGAGCTCCAGCGCATCCTGGCTGAGGGCCTGCTCCAGGCGTCGCGCCGTCTCTAGCCGTCGTGCGAGCTCTGTGCCCATCTCGGGCCGGTAAAAGCACCAGATCTCCTTGGTCGCCTTGGCGCGATACATGGCGATGTCGGTATGCTTGAGCAGCTCCTCGGGGCAGCGGCCATCGTCCGGGTAGAAGGCGATGCCGATGCTCGCCCCCACCGAAAAGGCCTGATCCCGCACCATCAAAGGTTGCGCCAGGGCCAGTTGCAGGCGCTCGGCAATGGAAGCGGCGCCCGCCTGATCCACGCCTTGGGCGACCACCAGGAATTCGTCGCCACCGATGCGTGCCACCGTCTCCTCCTGGCGCAGTGTGGCCCGAAAGCGGCGGGCGACCTCCAGCAGCACGGCATCGCCCGTGGCATGACCCTGCGTGTCGTTAATCTCCTTGAACCGATTGAGGTCCAGGAATAGCAGCGCCACCCGCTCGCCGTGGCGCTCTGCGGCGGCCAGGGTCTGCTGGAGCCGGTCGAGCAGCAAGGCCCGGTTGGGAAGTCCGGTCAGGGAATCGTAGAAGGCGAGCTGCTCGATGCGCGCCTCGGCGACTTTGTGCTGGGTGAGATCGGTCATGCCTCCGATCATGCGCAACGGCTTTCCCGCCCCATCCCGGATCACATAGCCCCGGTCCAGCACGTGGGCGTAGCAGCCGTCCTTGCGCAGGAAGCGATATTCGTCCGACCAGGTGTAGCCGTCGCCGTCGATGACGGCGTATATCCCTTCCAGCACCCGCGCTGCGTCGTCGGGGTGGATGCGGGTGGTCCAGGATTCGATAGTGGACTCGATCTCGTCGCGGCGAAAGCCGAACAGAGCTTCGAACCCCTCGCTCCACCACAGGGTGTTGTTCTTGAGGTTCCAATCCCACAAGGCGTCGTTGGTGACCCGCGCCAGCAAACGAAAACGCTCTTCGCTCTCCTGCAAAGCTTCCTGGGCACGTATTTGCTCGGTCACGTCGTTCACCAGCACCGCCCGCGCCAGCCGCCCCTCGAACTCGAGGTAGTGGGAGCTCACCTCCACCAGCATGACGCCACCGTCCTTGCGCAGATGGCGCCAGATCCCCGACCGGTAGAGGCCACCCCGGCCGGCCTCGGCAACCACGCCGAGTAGCCGGGGCGTCTCCTCCGGTGGCCGGATGTCACGGATGGTCATGGCAAGGAATTCCTCCCGGCTCCATCCATAGCGCTCGACGGCGGCATCGTTCACCGCGAGAAAGCGTAACGTTTCCAGATCATAGATCCACATGGGGTGAGGATTCGCTTCAAACAGAGCGCGGTAGCGCCGCTCGCTCTCCCGCAAGGCCTCCTGTGCTCTGCGCTGCTCGGTCACGTCGCGCAGATAGGCCGTATATCGAGGGGGCCCTTCCACGTCGATGCGTGCGATGGCGAGCTCCGCCAGGATTCCGGTTCCGTCCTTGCGCTGCGCTGGCATCTCGACGCGACGGCCGAGAAGGGTGCGCTCGCCAGTGGCCACATGGCGCGCCAAGCCGCGCCGGTGCCGCTCGCGCAGAGTCGGGGGAACGATGAGCTGGGCGAGCTCCCGGCCGACTGCCTCGGCGTGGGAGTAGCCGAACAGCCGTTCCGCCGCCGGGTTGAATTCGACCACACGCCCCTCGTGGTCGATGGTGATCACCGCGTCGAGGGCGGAGTCCACCACCGCTCGGGCGTAGGCTTCGCTCTCTCGCAGCGCCCGCTGGGCACGGCGCTCTTCCGTCTGGTCCCGAAACACCAGCACCACGCCCACCATGCGGCCGCTCGCGTCCCGGATCGGCGCCGCCGCGTCGGCGATGGGCAGCTCCCGTCCGTCCCGGGCCATAAGCACGGTATGGTTGGCGAGCCCCACCACGACCCCTTCCTTGAGCACACGCTCCACCGGGTTCTTCACCGCCACCCGGGTGTGCTCGTTGAAGATGGGGAAGATCTCCTTGAGCGACCTTCCCTGAGCCTCCGCTTCGCGCCATCCGGTGAGGGCTTCGGCCACTGGGTTCATGCGCATGACGCGTCCCGCGGCGTCGGTGGAGATCACCGCGTCGCCGATGGAATAGAGGGTGGCGCGCAGCTCCGCCTCGCGCGCGGCCAACAAAGCGAAGGTGCGATGCACCTGCCCTGCCTCCTGGGCGATCTCCAGGGTCAGCCGTCGCCCACCCAAGGTGAAGGTTCGAGTGACCGACTGAACCTGGAAAATGCGGCCGTCCTTCCCGCGATGGCGCTCGAGGTTTCCCTTGGAGCGCGGCTTATGCACCCGCCATGCCCCTGCCTTCATGGAGAGAAACTCACGCCGGCTGTAGCCGTAGACGCGCAGGGCGGCATCGTTCGCCGCCAGCACTGTCCGAGTGGCCGGATCCCAGAGCCACATGGGCAGGGGATGGGCTTGGAACAAGCGCCGGAAAAGGCTTTCGCTTCTTAAGGATGCTATTTTCATGGAGGTCTTCGGACCGACGCCGTTTTGGCCGATACTATAATCCACGGCTCTGGCGGAGGCGAGCTCGGCTCAGAGGACAAAGCGCTATCGTCGCAGTCGGCCTTGGCCTTGCCTCTAGGCAAGCCGCGCTCCGTTCGGCACCGGCCGCTCCGGCTGGGCCAGGACGATGTGGCCTGCGGCGTCGGGAAAGCCGGTGACCAAGACTTCGGACATGAATGGACCGATCTGCTTGCGCGGAAAGTTGACCACGGCGATCACCTGCCGGCCCACCAGCGCCTCGGCTCGATAAAGCTCCGTGATCTGGGCGGAGGATTTGCGCACGCCCAGCGCGGGCCCGAAATCGATCCACAACTTGTAGGCTGGGCGGCGCGCTTCCGGGAACGGCTCCACCTTGACGATGGTGCCGGCCCGCAGTTCGACCCGCAGGAAGTCATCCCAAGTGATCTCGCCCGACGGCGCTGCCATGGCGCTTCCCCTCCTTTCGCTCGCCCCCGGGCGGTTTGACGGCACCGGAGGCCTGGCTTGAGTGTAACAGGTTGCAGAGCGAAGCAAGAGGTGGCTTCGCCGCCAATCTGTCCCATGGCAGCGTCATCCACGAGAAAAATGATGCGCGCTACGCGGACCGCCAGGAGAGCCACACGAGTCTTTTGCCGACCAGGGAACGATTTGCCGCCGGCGCTATGGAGTCGCACCGCGATACCCCCATAATCGATCGCACCGCCCTCGGTCTGGATGCGCGCACGATCCGCCGTGACAGCGATGCCACCGGCAGCGCCAACGAATCGAAGAAGACTTCGCCTGGATGAAGACGGCGGATCGACGCGGGTAGCGCCGCTTTTACCATCACCGGCCTGGGCCAGGGATCCGTAGGCCGCCCGCGGAGGCCGGACGCTTTGAGAGCCTCCATGAAGCGTTCGACGCGCTGTCGATCAACCCGGCAACGGTCCGGGGTGGGTGCGGCGCAGGGCCTTGACACCGCTCAGTGGCTTTTGGTCTACCGTTCCCCGGGCAGCCGACGAAACGGGCTGTCCTCGATGCGGTAGACGCGGCGGTAGCCAACGTCGACCGCGCAATACTGGCTATCGCGCCAGTAATTGTGCCAGGACACCAGCACCGCGCCCCGCTGCGGTTCGACTGCGCGGACGACGACTTCTATTTTCTCGCCCGCATAAGGCTCTCCCAGCAAGCGCCACTTCCCGCCAGACCCTTTATCCAGGCACGCGCGCCGCAACAGCCTGTCCCGCAGGCCGCCGGGCAACTCGACCACCACACCGTCCCGGGTCGTGCGGATCACCCGGGCCGACACCAGCGAGCCGACTGGATAGCGCGCCGCGAAAGTCGCACCTGCTTCCCTCAGCTGCTGGGAGAAACGCCCTGACGCCTCGCACAGGGGACGCAGGGTTCGTCGAAACCCCCTGGAACGCAACGGGCGCTCGGGTCGTGTGCCGCGTGGGAACTGACCGTCATTTTCCGGCTCGGGATAGTGAATGACACGGGCCGGTACCCCCTCCGGGCGGGCGATTTCCCACCGGGCCTCTCGGTCGAACATTAGATCGCACGCGATGCCGTCGATCACCGCACGTGCATTCCACCGTTCCAAGGAGTCGACGTGCACCCGCACTTCCCTCATCAGGCTGAATTTGTTTCGCATCTCACGCTTGGACACGCGCTTCATGTCCCGCCCCCCGGATGAAAAGGCGCCGAAGGAATAGCAACAATCAAGCGACGACCTGAAACCGCATCGCCGTCTTTTCCTGTTCTCTCGTGCCTCGCCGGATCGGACAGGCAACCTGCAATCATGGTGTTTCCTTTCCAGCTCCACAGGAACGGCGAGCGACGTTGCTGTGCAACGGTAGCCTCCTTCCGCGGTCGCTCTTGCTGCCCCAGGCCGCCCGCGACAAGACGGCCTGGGCTTCCGCCGGGCTGCTCCGGCGGAAGTCCCTACAAGCCGGCGATCCCGGCGATCTCCTCCGACAGTTCCAGCGTCAGCGTCGCCCGGTTGCGCTCGGGGATCTCGTCGGCGAGCGCATAGGCCCACGAGCGCACGGTTTCCAGCTCCTGCCGCAGCCGGGACAAGGCGTCGTTATCGAGCAGACGCAGCCGCAAACTCGGCCGGGTGCTGTCAAAGCGGTCCCTCTCGATCATATAGTCCTGGGGGGATGTTGCGCAGCTCCTCGATGGCGATCATGTCGGCGCCTTGCCCCTCAATAATCTCTGTCAGCGCCTTCAGTCGGAGGTTGAGCTTATCGAGCTCGGCCAGCTGGGCATTCACACCGTTCTTTGCGTTCGCTTCGCCCAAAGCGCGGCGAATGTCCGCTACGGCATCCTGCACACGGAAAGCGCGAGCGAGGCGCCGCTGCCACTCTTCGGCCTCGGCCCGCAAGGCGGCCTCCTGCGTTTCGCCGAGATAAGTGAAAACGCGGGTCTGAGTGAGCGCCTGTTTTGCGTTATATATGGTCTCCGCGTATTCGCGCGCCAGCCGTTCGGCCACCCTATGCCAGCGCGAAAGCGTCAAGTTGCATGTCCTGGGCATCGTTATCTCCTTTGTTGCGTGCCGGGCGAGAGGAAGCCACTCGCCTGCTTGCCGCATTACTCGCCGTTTGCACCCATCTCGTCATTGGCGGCCGCTTCGCCGAGAAACGCGTCGGCTTGGAACCAGACGAAGGCCCGCTGATCGGGTGTTTTGCGTCCGAACCACACGTCCCCTTCCGATATCACGTAGGGATAGCGGCGCAGCGCCCGGGCGAGCTTCACTTGCCGCCACCACGCGTTCTGCTTGCCGAGGGAGCCCGACTGAGCGGCGGGCCGCCGCCCACCAACTTTCTTGGCTTGTTCCTGCATCTGACATCTCCATGAGAGTTAAGGAACGGTGCCGGCGCGGGGGCCGCGCCTGGGCGCGACAGCTCCCCTTGCAGCAGGGCGCACTATCCCCCTGCTGGCCGGCAAACTTCGCTCCTTGGCTGTTCTGCTTAGCTCATGGTGTCCGGCGATCCGGACGGCGATGTCTCGATGCGGTTGATAATCCTCTCCGGTGCGCTGCCTGATGTTTCAGGAAGACCGGAGAGCCAACGCTTTAGCGGCCCTCGTGAATCCCCCCGCAGGCTGCGGAATTCGGCGACAGATTGTGCCTCCAAAATGCAAAAGCCCGCTTTGGTCGCTTCCTTCCAAAGCGGGCTTGCCCCGACCGCTTTAGCTGCATTTGTAACGCGCCCGCAAGCTGTGTCTCAAATCGGCGCGTATACATTACGTCACCGTCAAGAAACGGTGTTAAGAGTCGTCGGCGCTCCCTTTGGCACTTAGGCTGGCTGTCCCTCCCAATGAAAGGGGCACGACAGGAAAAGCTCAACCTCCCAAAAGACTGGGTGTGCAATGGCCCGATCGCTCAATCGGGACGCGAGGCCCCCTCCTTCGCCAGCGGCAGGTCGAGCCGGGCGGTGAGCCCTCCGCCCGCGGTATCGGTGAGAACGAGCTGGCCGCCGTGGGCGCGGGCGATGGCGGCAGCAAGCGCAAGCCCGAGCCCGCTGCCCGGTTGGCTGCGGGCGGAATCACCGCGGGCGAAGCGGGCAACCAGCCGCGCTTTGTCGGCATCGGACAAGCCACCGCCGTGGTCGATGACGGCCAGCCGGGCCTGGCCATCGGCGCGGGCAAGGTCGACCTCAATCGGGCTGCCCGGCGGGGTATATTTGAAGGCGTTGTCGAGCAATTTGGCCAGGGCCTGGGAGGCGAGCGCAGCCGAGCCTGCCACATACATCACCGCCGGCGCCGATGACAAAGTGAACGGGCGCCCACTCTCGTCGGCCTGGGCGGCATACAGTTCGGCGACGTTGCGTGTCACCGCCGCTAGGTCAAAGGGTTGCTTTGTGACGAGCTCGCTGCCCGCCTCCAGACGGGCGATAGTGAGCAAGGCCTCGAAGGTGGCCAGAATTTCCTCGCTGTCCTGCAAGGTCTCCTGCAGCGCCTTCCGGTAAGCGTCGGCATCGCGCGGCTGGCGCAGCACCACCTCGATGCGGGTCTTGAGACGTGCGAGGGGCCGGCGCAGGTCGTGGGCGACGTGATCGGAAACCTCGCGCATGCCCGCTACCGCCGCCTCGATGCGTCCCAGCATGGCGTTCAGATGGTCTGCCAGCAGGTCGAATTCGTCGCCCCGGCCACTGCTTTGCACGCGCTGGGTGAGATCACCTGAGGCAATGCGTGCGGCTACCCCGTTGATTGCATCGATCCGGGAGAGCCAGCGCCAGCCGAGCAACATCCCCAAGGCCATGGCCAGCAGCGCGGCCAGGGTGAGCATGGCCGCCGCCAGGCCGAAAGCCACCTCCCGCACCTCCTCGATCTCGCCTGGAGCCTGGGCCACTAGCAGGCGACCCCCGCCGGGCAGGGCAAGTCCGACACTGGGCAGCAGAGCGCGGGCATCGTGATCCTCCTCGTCCTCGGGAAGATCCAGCGCTATACGGCGCACCACGCCGTCCGCCGGCAGGCTCCCAGGCCAGCGCGGGAGATTCCCAGCCAGGCGGCGACCCGCCGCATCTTCCAGTCGATAATGGCGCAGGCGGCGATCCTCGCCGTGCAGCTGTGTCAAAAGCGCCACGCTCTGGGCCCGGTGTTCCGCCGGCAAGGCGGCGAGCGCATGCGCCTCCCCGAGCAGAGCCGAATCGATCTGCCGTGCGGCGTAGCGGTCGAGCACAACGAACAGCGCAGCCAGCATGGCGGCCAGCACCAGCACCTGCAGCAGTGCGTGGCGTAGCGCCATGCGCAATGCGGTGGTGTGCAGCAGTGACCGGGCGCGGGAGAACATCAGGCTTCATCCCCCAAGCGGTAGCCGATGCCGCGCACGGTGTGCAAGAGGGGACGCTCGAAGTCGCGGTCGATTTTGGCGCGCAGTCGGCTGATTTGGCTCTCCACCACGTTGGTCTGCGGGTCGAAGCTCAAGTCCCACACCTGCTCCAGGAGCATGGTGCGTGTGACCACCCGCCCCGCACGGCGCATTAAGTATTCGAGCAAGCGCAACTCCCGCGGCTGCAAGCGGATCAGTCTCCCGCCGCGGGTGACGCGTCGTCGCTCCAGGTCGTACTCCAAATCGGCCACCCGGAGCACGTTTGGCGCCGATGGATCGGCCGGATGAGCGCGCCGGCCAAGGGCTTCGACCCGGGCCAGCAGTTCACTGAAGGCGTAGGGCTTGACCAGATAGTCGTCGCCACCGGCGCGCAGGCCCTCGACGCGCTGATCCACCTGCCCCAGGGCGGAGAGCACCAATACCGGGGTGGTCGAGCCGCCGGCGCGCAGCATGCGGATGAGGGTCAAGCCGTCGCGGCGCGGCAGCATGCGATCGACGATCAGCACGTCATGCTTGCCCTCCAGCGCCAGCATGAGACCGCTTTCGCCATCCAAGGCGACGTCCACCACATGGCCCGCCTCGGTAAGACCCTGGCGCAGGTAGTCGGCAGCGGCACGGTCGTCTTCAACGATGAGCAGATGCATGTGACAAGAAGTGAAGTGATAAGAGCGGTCAGCTTCCCCAAGGTAGGTATAAGATACCGATCGATCGATACTTTGACCATGGCACATGGACCTTGCCCTACTCATCAGCCGATACGGACTGCTGGCGGTCTTTCTCGGCTGCCTACTAGAGGGAGAAACGATGCTCGTGCTTGCCGGCTACGCCGCCCACCGCGGCTATCTCGACTTTGCCGCCGTGGTGGGGGTGGCCTGGATCGGCGCGGTGCTAGGCGACCAGTTCTATTTCTGGCTCGGGCGGCGGCATGGGCAGGCCGTCCTTAAGCGCTGGCCCAAACGGGCCGAATCGATCGAACGGGCTCTCGCCCTCATCGACCGCCATCCGGTAAAGCTCATCCTCGCCATGCGCTTCGCCTGGGGCTTGCGCACAGCCCTGCCCATTGCCATCGGTTTGAGCCGCGTGTCGAGCATCCGCTTCTTCCTGCTCAATCTGGCCTCCGCCGCCCTGTGGGCACCCCTGGTAGCCGGTACGGGCTTCGCCTTCGGTGCCGCCTTGTCGCGCCACGTGCAGGAGCTGCAGCGCATTGAGCACTGGGTGCTCGCCGGGTTGGTGCTCCTCATCGCCCTCATGCACGCCTACCGAGGCTGGCGCCGCAGGTGCAATCGATGAGCCTGCGCTCGTCGCCGGGCGGATTGAGCTTGCTCCCTCCCATCCGGCCATTGGCGCATGGGATTGCACCTTACCGAATGGTAATGTGGGCGTCAGACTGCCGCGAGCGTTACTCTGTATTCTGCACATCACGGCAACAACGCCGGATTTCTAGGAAAGGAAACCATCGTGAAACGCAGCACCCAACTCCTCGCCGCTCTGGGCCTCGTCGCCGCGCTGGGCAGCGGCGCAGTCCTCGCCACCGGCACGGGCAGCTACCCGAGCGAAGTGAATTTCTCCAGCATCAAGCTGCCGCGTGGCGTCGAGTCGCGATCCGAATTCGCCCAGCATGCCAAGGTCACGCAGCAAGAGGCAGAAGCGGCCGCGCTCGCCGCTCTGCCGGGCAAGGTGATCAAAGCCAAGCTCGACGACGAGGACGGTTATCTCGTCTGGAAAATCGACGTAAAGCACGACAAAGGCGTTACCGAAGTGGCGGTGGATGCTGGCAACGCGAAGGTCCTCGCCGCGGAGGCCGAGGACGATGACGAGCACGAAGATCGCGACTGACACCGTTGCCGTATCCATCCACGACCGGCCGCAAGGTCGGTCTTTTTCCGTCTCCGGACAAGCTAACCGCCATGCACCGTCATGCTTCGGCCCTTATTCTGATCCACTGGCTGACCGCACTCGTTGTGGTTGTCGCCTACCTAGCGAGCGGCGATCCCACGAAGGCGAGTCACGCCCTGTCTGGGCAGATCCACGTCGCAAGCGGGCTTGTCGTTTTTCTTCTGGTGCTCATTCGTCTTCCGCTACGCCTGATCGTAGGGGTGCCCGCGGGCGAACCTGCGCCGCGCTGGCAGCAACGCCTGGCCCGCGCTGCCCATAGCACGCTCTATGGGTTGCTCCTTGCCGTGCCTCTCACCGGCTGGGCGGAATTGGCCGATAAGACGAGCCAGTTTGCTCTCTTCGCCTGGACACTACCACTGCCAGACGCACAAATGATCTGGGTACGCGCGCTCGGGGCTGCCCACACTGTGCTGGGCGATGCACTGATCTGGCTCGCCGGTCTGCACGCAGGGGCGGCACTCGCCCACCACTATCTACTGCGTGATGGGACCCTGGCGCGCATGCTGCCCGGCCGTGGCTGGAGAACTCTCTTCCCACCGAAAACATAGCGCTCAAATACCCCAACCGCGCAGCATCCACCGGGGCAGTAGGTCCGATCTACCTATTAAGTACAGGAGCACCTGAGCAGGCATCGGGGTCAACAGCTCCGAATGGCGTCTCTTCAGTCCATCACGCCCAAGGCGACCTGCGTGCTCTCGGGCGTTGAAGTGGACACCGATTTCTGCAAAACAGAACACAGAGACACGAACTGGATGCCCACCCAGACACCCTACCGGCAGTGACGAGCGCCCCGGAAAGCGGCCCGAATACCGCGCGGCTTCAGGGAACACACAAACGAAAACGCCCAACCAGAGAGGGTCGGACGTAGAAGGGTGGCGGGATAATCTACCACCGATTCCGACCCTATCTTCCAAACGCCTGCGCAATACCTAGAGCCAGGGCGCAAGGTTTCGGGTGTTTTTCCGGCTTTTCCGAACCCACAGAAACACAACCCCGCCTCATCATGCGCTGACCGGCGACATCGGATCGTGATCAATCGGTGGATGGCAAGCCGGAACCATGCCGTGGTGATGCAATCAGGAAATATCACCTCCCCATCACACGCCTTCGTGTGAGAGCCAGCGGCAAGCGTGATGTCCATAAAACAAAAGCGCTCTGGTATGCGATACGAGGTTATAAGCGAGGAATGACAAAGTTCTATTGACATCTTGCTATGTGAAAGTACACTGGCATTCTTGCCAGGCTATAACAGGCCATGATCCCTACAACATTAGATCCATATGCAGGAAGCGTATCTGGAGCATGCCTCCACATCGGGCCGCATCGACACCTACGTCGCCCTCTGGCTGGTCGAGAGCCTCGCGGGGCTTTATCGCCAGCCGTTCGATGCCGAGCTGGTGATCAAGCGTTTCCCGCCGCCGATCGATCTGCCCACGCTGATCGAGGCCTTGAGTGCGCTCGGCCTCAAGGCGGGGCTCGCGCATTGGCCCGAAGCAGGGTTATCCTCTTTTCCCTTGCCTGCCGTGGCGCTACTGGCTGTTCCGGCGGCTGAAAACACCCCTGCCGCTTCTTCTGATACGGAACACGCCACCTCACCCCAGCTACCAACCTGCACCACTCTCACCCCGGCGCTCATCGTCCAGCACAGTCGCGACACCCTCGCCTGGGTCAAGCCCGGTCATTCCGCACCCGAAACCGTGGCGTGTGCCACCGCCCGCGCCCAGGCTTTGCCGGTTCTACTGCTGGTGGCCCAGGCCGATCCGCCGGTATCGGAATCCCTCAGCCGCGCCGAATTGCCCGAAGCCCAGAAAAAACCCTTCGGCTTCTCCTGGTTCGTGCCCGAGTTGCTGCGCCACAAGACGATCTGGCGCGATGTGCTGCTGGCCAGCCTCGCCATCCAGTTGGTCGGCTTGGCGACTCCCCTGTTCACGCAGGTCATTATCGACAAGGTCATCGCCCACCATTCGGAAAGCACCCTCATCGTGCTCGGGATGGCGCTGGTGGTGTTCATGCTCTTCACCAGTGGCATGACCTGGCTGCGCCAATATCTGGTGCTGCACACCGGCAGCCGCATCGATGCCGTGCTGGGCGAGAAGGTACTGAAACACCTGCTGCACCTGCCCTTGCCGTATTTCGAGGCCCGCCCCACCGGCACGCTGGTGGCGCGGCTCCACGGCGTGGAGCAACTGCGCGAATTCATCTCTGGTGCGGCGGTCAGCCTCGTGCTCGATCTGCCCTTCCTGTTCATTTTCCTCGCCGTGATGTTCGCCTACAGCTGGCAGTTGACACTGATTGCTGTGGGTATCCTGGCGCTGATCGTCATGGCGAGCCTCATCATGGTGCCCATCTTCCGCGCGCGGCTGGACAAGCAGTTCCTGCTCGGCGCGAGGAACCAGGCCTTCCTCACCGAATATATTTCGGGCATGGCGACCGTGAAGTCCTTGCAGCTGGAGCCGGACGTGGGCAAGCGCTACGGCATCTATCTGGCCCAATATTTGTCAGCGGGCTTTGCCACCCGGCAGGTAGGCAACACCTATCAGGTGGTGGCCAACGGGTTGGAGCAGGTGATGACGCTCGCCATCCTCATCGTCGGCGCCTGGCTGGTGATGCAGCCCGAAGCGGGCATGACCGTGGGCATGCTGGTAGCTTTCCAGATGTTCGCCAGCCGCTTGAGCCAGCCCCTGCTGCGACTCGTTGGCCTGTGGCAGGAATTTCAGCAGGCCAGTATTGCGCTCAAGCGGCTGGGCGACATTCTGGACATGCCGCAGGAGCCCTTCACCCTCACCCCGCAACGCACCGCCGGTGGCGAGGGCCGTATCGACATCCGCGACCTGAGCTTCCGCTACTCCGAGCAACACCCCTGGCTCTACCGCAACCTCAACCTCACGATTCCCGTCGGCAAGCTCACCGTGCTGACGGGCCCCAGTGGCTGCGGCAAGAGCACCCTGGCCAAGCTGATGCAGGGCTTTTACTGGCCGCAGGAAGGACAAATCCTGCTCGACGGGCGCGACATCCGCAGTCTCGCGGCCAACGAACTCAGGGCCACCTTCGGCGTGGTGCCGCAGGAGACGGTGCTCTTCTCCGGCACCATCTACGACAACCTCATCATGGCGCACCCGCACGCGAGCTTCGAGGACGTGATCGCCGCGTGCAAGGCGGCGGAAATTCACGAGGTGATCGAGAAACTGCCGCAGGGCTACCAGACCGAGATCGGCGAGCGCGGCACGGGATTATCGGGCGGGCAGCGCCAGCGCATTGCCATCGCCCGCGCCCTGCTCAAACGCCCCAAGGTGCTGATCTTCGACGAGGCGATTTCCAACCTCGATCAGCAGACTGCCGAGCACTTCGCCCAGACCATCAACCGGCTCAAGGGTAAGGTGACGATGATCTTCATCACGCACCAGGTGCCCAAGGGGCTACAAGTGGATGAGGTGGTGAATATGGGGAGCCATGCCATGCACATGAGTTTGGTGAAGGAGAAAAACGAATGAACAATGATAAGAGCATAGAAGGCAGTCGCGTAAAAAGCAGGCATAGCTTTTTTGCGCGCCTGCCACGGGGAACATGGCCATTGCTTGTTCTCCTCATCTTTTGCAACTGGACACAGGAGAGCGTGGCAATGAATCGAGAGGAAACGATCATCCGAACGGGAATGAAGAGCAAGGCTGGACGCTCAATTGACTGGGACGTATCCCCGGATGGCGCCAAGATATTGTTCAACACGGGCCACATAGCAGATGGCTTGCTTCTGCTCGACGTTCAGAAGCAACAGGTCAGCAAAATCCCTAGTGAATCCGGTCGATTCTGGGAGATGGCCGCCTGGTCTCACGATGGCGGCCAGATAGTGGCCATTTCAACAGTCGTTCGAGACAACCGCTATCAGGTTGGCGAGCAGGAAGTGATCCTGATTGACCCGAGCACATGGAAACATCGCACGCTGACGGTCTCGAAGGGCGTCAATATTTTCCCGTTCTTCTCGGCGGATGGAAGAACGATTTACTACTTCAAGGGAGAAGAGCGCGATAGCGGCGCAACACCGGCAAGCCGTTTCGATCTTTACGCTTATGACCTGGCCACCGACAAAGAGACGCGCCTGACCTACGAACAGATTTATCAGGTCGGACGCGGACATGACGATGGAAAAACGATTATGTTCTCGGCCTATGGCATACGGCGCATGCCATCCATCAATCCGAATTCACGCAGGCAACAGGAGCAACGAGGAATTTATATATTTGATAAAACATCCCTTCATCTCCGTCATTTCGAGATAGATCAAAGAAATGGCTTTTTTGAACTCAGCTTCGGTGATAGAGATGTTGCTCGAAACATCTATTTCAGGGCAGCCAAACTTCCACCTGGGGGTGGTCGTTTCGTTTGGTTCATCTATCGATGCAATCCGCAGGGCAAAGATTGCACCATGCTAAGCGAAACACAGATTGGCACTGACGTTAGAGTCGCCCAAATGACTGGAGAGATACTTATATCTGTGGCCCAGAGCGACGAGATCGTCTTTCGGCGGCTGGATCAGGTTCGGTAATTCGCCACTCAAGGGAGGCATGACAACATGGAGATCATCGTAAAGGGCAGTTCACTGACGCAATTCGGTATCGAGGGCACCAACTACTGTGGTCCAGGCTACGCCGATGGAAAGTTACTTGAGCAAGGCGAGAATGCAACCTATGCGCTAGACCCAACAAGCCTCGTAGATAAAGCGTGTATGGCACACGACCAAGCATATGACGGATTGAAAGACTCTCCAAACCCAGCCTATGACCGCATGCAGGCAGATCTCAAACTCATCGATGATATAGCTGCTGCGCTGGCCAGCGGAGAGCTTTCAGCCTATGACGCCGCCGTTGCCGCGGCCGTTATCGGCGCGTTCATGGGTAAGACGGCCCTGTACGATGTGCCAGCGGCCGTGCTGGAAGCCGCACGAGGTCTGTTGCAGCGGCTTCTTGATGCACTCGGCACTGAAGGCAACCCATTTACGGCGGATTTCGGCTACACACCGCTGTCATTGATTTCACTCGAGGTCTGGAATGACTTCTCTCGCGCCAAAACCTGGCGCTGGCCCCGCGACCCCATCATCCTCGATCTGGACGGCGACGGCCTGGAAACCGTCGGCCTCGCCAGCAACGTCTACTTCGACCACGACGGCGACGGTGTATTGACCCGCACCGGCTGGGCCGGCAAGGACGACGCCCTCTTGGTGTGGGACCGAAACGCCAACGGTTTGATCGACACCGGCGTCGAACTCTTCGGCGACTTCACTGTACTGCCCAACGGGACGCTGGCCCCGAATGGTTTTGCAGCCCTGGCTGCCTTGGATGCCAACGGCCAGTACTTTTTCAGCCTGCCCGAGCAGAAAACCCAGACCGAGGGGGTCAACTGGGGGTTGACTGAACGCCGACTCTGGCGGCACAGCGAATGTGCGAATGATGAGATGTGGAAGGCGGCAGTATGAGGAAATGGATTGGAATAGGCCTGCTATTGGCAGGTCTGTACTTTGCCTCCGTGTTGATCCGAGCAAGTCTCATGGAGAGCAACGCAGAAGAGCGTATGGAGGCAATCCTTAAGGACATATCCACTCCGTGGCAGGCAGAGAAAATTCGCTTTCACGGCTCCGATTGGCTGAATAACAGAGCCAGACTCACACCCGAAGAGCTGGCGAGGCTTGCCAGTAATGATTTGGGAGCCCTGCGGCGCATAGAGCGTGGTCCCGACTGTGTTTTCCAGTCTGGTCATGAGACGAGTAACCCAGACAAGAAAATCATATGGGCCATGTGCGAGGTCACAGCACATTTCGATAAAAACACAGCGAAGCTCAAGATACGGTTGGTTGACGAACCCGTCACGAAGCCAACGTTGTTCGGACTTCCTGGCAAGAATCTAAAGCTTAACGACATAGCCGATATTCAACTGATCAAGAATGGAGACCATCAATGAAGGTCACAATCACGACCAATGGCGCATCAGATAGCAAAGCTCTCGTCGATGCGCTGAAAAGCCCGATGAACGCTTACGACGTTTATCAATCTGCAGACAATGCTGTTGATGTTGTCATCAATCATGACCACGAAGCGGCATTGGAACTGTTGGCGAGACTTGTTCTTGCCCAGCCGCAATACATTGCGATCGGGACGGAGTCTGTTCTCGCCGAGCAATTGAAGCAGACTGCCAGAATCTTTGCGGGGCGCAGCGCGCAAATTGATGCGGCAGTGGATGAGGCGGTCAATGGATACAGTCGAGCAAAGCGCTGGCGCTGGCCCCGCGACCCCATCCTTCTCGACCTGGACGGCGATGGCCTGGAGACGGTGGGCCTTGTTGCCAACGTCTACTTCGACCACGACGGCGATG
>NZ_DAIRTR010000008.1:0-36681 GCF_036803785.1 Pelomicrobium sp.
CCCCTTTCTGGGGCAGGCGGCGCGAAAGCCCCGCTCGCGGGAAATCGCCCTATGGAAGGAGGGTCTCTCATCCTCACCGTCGCGGCCCGGGTGATCCTCCCGCTTGCGCTTCTGGTGGCGGCTTACCTCTTCCTGCGGGGCCATAACGACCCCGGCGGCGGTTTCATCGCGGGGCTGGTAACCGCCATCGCCCTGGTGATCCAATACATGGCGAGCGGCCTCGCCTGGGCAGAGCGGCGACTCAATCTCTTCCCCCGGTCCGTCACCGGCTGGGGGGTACTCGTCGCCGGGATTGCGGGCCTGGGAAGCTTCTTCTTCGGCTATCCCTTCCTCACCAGCACCTACGGACACTTGCACCTGCCGCTGCTTGGCGACCTGGAGCTGGCGAGTGCGGTGATCTTCGACCTGGGCGTATACCTGACGGTGGTGGGCGCTACTCTGGTCTACCTCACCCGGCTCGCTCGCGTGCCACTGCCGACCGCTTCGGGAGCCCCGTGATGGAAGCGCTGGTGGCCATTGGCATCGCTGCCCTCACGGCGGGAGGCGTGTTCCTCCTGTTGCGCGGGCGTACCTTCCCGGTCCTGCTGGGGTTGACCCTCCTCTCCTATGCGGTCAACTTCTTCATCTTCGCCATGGGGCGGCTCACCCTCGCGGCGCCTCCGCGCATCGTGGAAGGGGTCTTCGAGTACGCCGATCCCTTGCCCCAGGCCTTGGTGCTCACCGCCATCGTGATTAGTTTCGGCATGACCGCCTTCCTGGCGGCGCTGGCCGTCTGGAGCCGCTTGGCGAGCGGCACCGATCACGTGGACGGCGCGCCCACCGACGAGGACAGCGGATGAGCCACTGGATCATCGTTCCCATCGTCCTACCTGCGGTTTCGGCGGCGCTGTTGCTCTTAGCCGCCGGCCGGCCCATGCCAGTGCAGCGTTGGCTCTCGGCAACCGCCACGACGGGACTCGCCGCCATTTGTGCGGGCCTGAGCGCGTCCCTGGACGATTTCCCACAGGTGTATCTGCTGGGCAACTGGCCAGCACCTTTTGGCATCGTGCTGGTACTGGATCGGTTAAGCGCCCTGATGCTCACTCTCACCGCGGGCGTGGCGCTCGGTTGCCTCGCCTACGCGATGACGGGTTGGGACGCGGCGGGGCCCGCTGGCGGCAAACGCTATTTTCATGCCCTGTTCCAGTTCCAGCTCATGGGGTTGAACGGCGCTTTCCTGACCGGAGACCTGTTCAATCTGTTCGTTTTCTTCGAAGTGCTGTTGATCGCCTCCTATGGGCTTCTAGTGCACGGCGGTGGTGCTGATCGAGCGCGGGCGGGCATCCACTACGTGGTGGTAAATCTCACGGCTTCGGCCCTGTTCCTGGTCGGAGTCGCCCTGCTCTATGGCGCAGCCGGCACCCTCAACATGGCGGACCTGGCAAGGACCGTAGGAAGATTAGAGGGCGAGGCGGCGCTTCTCGCCCGAGTAGCGGGGCTCTTGCTGCTCGTGGTCTTTGCCGTGAAAGCGGCCCTTTTTCCCCTGTACTTCTGGCTTCCCATCAGCTACACCGCGGCGGCGGCCCCGGTGGCGGCCCTCTTCGCCCTCATGACCAAAGTGGGAGTCTACGCGATTCTGCGAATGTTCACCCTGGTCTTCGGGCAGCAGGGAACGGACGGCTTGGCCGCCCCGTGGGTCCTGCCGGCGGGGCTTATCACCTTAGGACTTGGCACGCTGGGAGTCCTGGCGGCGAGCGACTTGGGGCGCCTCGTGGCCTATCTCACCCTTGCATCGGTGGGCACGCTGCTTGCCGCCGTCGGCCTATTCACCCCCCAGGCCATAGCAAGCGCCCTGTTCTATTTGGTGCACAGCACCTTGGTGACCGCCGGCCTGTTCCTCTTGTGGGAGCGGATCGCGCTCGAGCGGGGTGGGGCAGCCGACCGCTTCCAGCGCGGGCCCCAGCTTGGCCGGCCGCTGTTGCTGGCCGGAGCGTACGCGTTTCTCGCCGCCTCTGCCGTGGGGCTGCCCCCGTTCTCTGGCTTCTTGGGTAAGGTGATGATCCTGGAAAGTGCCCGGCAGGCAGACGCGGCACTATTGGTTTGGAGCGTGGTCTTGATCACCGGGCTCCTCGCCCTGTTCGCCGTAGCCCGAGCAGGCAGCCGCCTGTTCTGGGATCTTTCCCGGGAGTCACCGCCGGCCCCCCAAGCCGCTTCACCCGCCCAGGCCCTCCCTCTGCTTGCCCTCATGGCGGGGCTTACCGCGTTGGTGGTCCTCGCGGCGCCGTTCAAAGCGTTCACCGATCGAACTGCCCAAGCGCTTTTCGACGTAGAACGCTATACCGCTGCCGTGCTTGGCCATCGCGCCCTGCCCCAACGCGGTCTGCCGGGCGATCCATCCAAGGAGGTCTCCCAATGAGCGCCCTGGCCCGGCTTCTGCCCCATCCCATGCTTTCGCTCGCGGTCGCCGTGGTGTGGTTGTTACTTGCCAATTCCGTGGCGCCTGCCCATGTGCTCCTCGCCGCGCTCCTGGGCGTTGCCATTCCCCGGCTTACCGCCGGGCTCTTCCCGGAGCGGCTGCGCTCCATCCGGCTAGGAATGGCGCTGAAGTTGTTCCTGCCGTTCTTGTGGGACATCGTGGTGGCCAACGTGGCGATGGCGCGCATCATCCTGGCGCCAGAATTGCGAGTCAAACCGAGCTTCCTGGCCCTCCCTCTTTCCCTCACCAATCCGTACGCTATCGCCGTGCTTGCCGGCATGATCACCATGACGCCGGGTACGGTGTCGGTGGATCTCTCGCCCGACGGGCGTACCCTGTGGATCCATGCCTTGAATGTGGAGGACCCTGAGGGCGCCGTCGCCGAAATCAAACGCCGTTACGAGCAACCACTGAGGGAGCTGTTCGAATGTTGACCGCTGCCGTTACCGTTGCATTGGGCGCTTTTTCCGCCGCTTTTCTGCTGTGCCTGTGGCGCCTCGTGCGAGGTCCGGACGCCATAGACCGGGTGCTCGCCTTGGACACCCTTTACATCAATGCCATCGCCATCATCATCTTGTTGGGAATCGCCCAGGATACGACGGTGTATTTCGAGGCAGCCCTGCTGATTGCGGCGGTAGGCTTCGTCAGTACCGTGGCCTTGGCTAAGTACCTGGCCCGGGAGCCGGTGATCGAATAATCAGGACAAGGGAGGTTCCGAATCATGATCGCCGAGGCTATCGTTTCCCTGTTCGTCCTAGCGGGTGCCTTCTTCGGGCTCACGGGCTCCCTCGGACTCGCCCGCCTGCCCGATTTTTATATGCGCTTGCATGGACCCACCAAGGCCACCACCCTCGGAGTGGGGGGTGTGCTGATCGCTTCCATGCTCCACTTCAGCCTGGCGGGTCCGGGCCTGAGCCTGCACGAGCTGCTGATCACCCTGTTCCTGTTCGTGACGGCGCCGGTGTCCGCCCACCTCATGGCCCGGGCGGGAGTAAGGCGAGGCGTCGATTCCTCCCTCACGCCGCCTGATGAGATCCGGCAAGAATCGATGGAGAATTGACGCGGCAACGCTCCCTCAGCCCAGCAGGATGACGTGCACCCGAGACGGTCCATGGGCGCCCAAGGTGACTGTCTGCTCGATATCGGCCGTGCGGGAGGGTCCCGAAATCAGGTTGACGGCACGGGGCGGTTTTTCCCGTTCGGCCCGCAGCAGCGCCCAGGCATCCTCCAGCGTCTCTACGATGCGCCCAACCGGCACCACGGCGACGTGGATTTCCGGCACCAGGCTGAGTGAGGGCGGCGTGGCCGGTCCCGAGAGCATCACCAGGGTGCCCGTCTCCGCAATGGCGCAGAAAGCACCGGTAATGCCTACCCGGTCCGCTCCCGCGGGACGCCTGCTCTCGACCAAGATGCCTGCCGACGCCCAACTCCAGCCCACGAGCTCCGGCCATACCACGGCCTCGAGGGGCAGCCCTTGCTCAGATAAATAGGCAGCAACGGCCGCCGGCACGCTTTCCTGGGCATCCACCCGCGCCACGGTGCAGGCCATGGCGAGGGCCCGCTGCCGGAAACGCTCGATACGTGGCCCGTCGAACGAGGGGCGCGGACCGGGCTCGTGGGCCTTCAGGGCATTGCGCACTGCTTCGCGCACTTCCAGGGGCGCGCCGTCGACCGAGCGCCCCAGGGCTTTACGGATGCGGCTCAGGATTTCTTCCCTGGAGTTCATCGTCGCCGACTCAAGCAACCCGGCCGCTAGGCGTTTCCGCCATGAACGTATACGGCTTACCGATCGGGTGGATGAAGCGGCAGAAGAATTGCGCCTCCTGCCGCCGCCCCTCCCGCAGCCTCCGGCAGCAAGCCGCGGGGCTCACCGCAAGTCCCGCCATGGGGCGAAGCTGCGCTCGGCAAAGGCGGATCCCGTGGCCGTAGACGCTGGGCACCACGATAGTGATCCCATCCAAGAACACGACCCAGTGCAGAGCCGTCATGGCAGAAGACGCGGGCTTCGCTTCATCTCTAGCTCTATCCCAGCGTCGGCATCGACAAGCCTCTGCCCGGCAAATCTGTCTCAGACCAGCGGGTGGTCACCACCTTGGTGCGGGTGTAGAAGTACACGCCTTCCATGCCGTGCACATGGAGGTCGCCGAACAGGGACTGCTTCCAGCCGCCGAAGGAGAAGAAGGCCATAGGCACCGGAATGGGTACGTTCACGCCCACCATGCCCACCTCCACCTCGTTCTGGAAACGCCGCGCCGCCGCCCCGGAGCGGGTGAAGAGGGCAGTGCCGTTACCATAGGGATTGCGGTTCACGAGTTCCAGGGCTTCGCCGAAATCCCGCACCCGCAGTACCACCAGCACTGGACCGAAAATCTCGTCCCGGTAGATGGACATCTCGGGAGTCACATGATCGAACAGGGTAGGGCCGAGGAAGAAGCCGTATTCGTGACCGGGAACTTGCAGTCCCCGGCCGTCCACCACCAGCCGAGCGCCCGCCGCTTCGCCCTGGTCCACGTAGCCTTTCACCCGATCCCGGTGGGCGCGGGAGATGAGGGGCCCCATCTCCACTCCCGGCTCGCTGCCCGGGCCGACCTTGAGGCGACGCGCCCGAGCAGCGAGTTTTTCCACCAGCGGATCGGCGGCTTCCCCTACCGCCACCACCGCCGAAATGGCCATGCAGCGCTCTCCGGCCGACCCGTAGGCGGCACCTACCAGAGCCTCCGCCGCGAAATCGAGATCGGCGTCGGGCAATACCACGGCGTGGTTCTTGGCACCGCCCAGCGCCTGCACCCGCTTGCCATGGCGCGCCCCGGTCTCGTACACATAGCGGGCGATGGGGGTAGAGCCCACGAAGGAAACCGCTTTTACCTCCGGGTGGACAAGCAGGGCGTCCACGGCCGCCTTGTCGCCATGGATCACGTTGAACACGCCGTCGGGCAACCCCGCCTCCTTAAAGAGCTCTGCCATGCGCAGGGAGGCCGAGGGAACCTTCTCGGACGGCTTGAGCACGAAGGTGTTGCCGCAGGCTATGGCCACTGGGAACATCCACAGGGGTACCATGACGGGGAAGTTGAAGGGTGTGATGCCGACGCAGACCCCGAGGGGCTGAAGCAGAGAGTGGCAGTCCACGCCCCGGCCTACGTCCTCCGCGTGCTCTCCCTTGAGGAGATGAGGCGCGCCAGAAGCGAACTCGATCACCTCGATCCCCCGCTGTACTGAACCCGCGGCGTCTGCCAGGGTTTTGCCGTGCTCTTCGGTGACGAGCCGGACGAGCTCGTCCCGGTGGGCCTCCATGAGCTCGCGAAAACGGGTGAGGATACGCGCCCGCCTGAGCGGTGGAGTGCTGCGCCACTCGGGGAACGCCGCCCGAGCGGCGCCTACCGCCCGCGCCACGTCCTCGGCTCCGCAGAAGGGCACGCGTCGAATCACCGCACCGGTAGCGGGATTGGTAACCTCGCCGAAACGCTCAGTGCAAGGCTCCACCCGCTGGCCTCCGATCCACAGGGGAACGATCCCCGGTTCCCCCTCCCTCGTCGCTCTAGACGTTGCAATACTCACGATCCACCTCGGCTCCGATAGAGTTCGCGAAAGGTCTTGCCTGCAGGTGCCGGAAAGTCCCGTCCCTCGGTCCAGCCGCGGCCGAAGGGCAGCCAATGCAACCAGCCCTTTTCGCCGGCCATGCGCTTGAGCAGCCGGGCGCCGAGGCGCAGTGCCCAGGCGTAGGCGCGGGGCCGCTGGGCCAGCCAAGCCCAGGCCCGCAGCGCCGCCCGCTCGGGCCAGGGCCGCAGACCCCGCTCCATCTGTTTTTCCCGCAGCTTGCGCATGAGCTCAGGCAAGGGAATTTTCACCGGGCACACGACCCCGCACTGGTTACACAGGGTGGCGGCATGAGGCAGATCCAGGGCCTTCTCCAGCCCCACGTAGGCCGGGGTGAGTACCGAACCCATGGGACCAGGGTACACCCAACCGTAGGCGTGGCCGCCTACGCTCTGGTAAACCGGACAATGGTTCATGCAGGCGCCGCAGCGGATGCAGCGCAGCATGGGCTGCAGGGCCGTGCCCAGGAGGGCGGTACGGCCCGCATCCACCAGCACGATGTGGAAGTGCTCCGGCCCGTCCAGGTCGCCCTCACCCTTCACGCCTGTCGACAGGGTGACGTAATTGGTGATGGACTGCCCGGTGGCAGAGCGGGGCAAAAGCCGCAGCAAGGTGGCAAGATCCTCTAGCGTCGGCACCACTTTTTCGATCCCGGTGATCGCCACGTGTACGCGCGGCAGCGTGGTCACCATGCGGCCATTGCCCTCGTTGGTGACGATCAGGGTGGAGCCGGTCTCAGCACAGAAAAAATTGGCCCCCGAGATCCCCATGTCCGCCGCGAGGAAATGGGGCCGCAGCACTTCCCGCGCTTCCCGGCACAGGGCTTCGATCTCGCTCTGGCGCGGCCGCCGATGCTCGCGCTCGAATAACTCGGCAATTTCGTCCTTGTTCTTATGCACCACCGGCGCCACGATATGGGACGGGGGCTCATGGGCGAGCTGCAGGATGTATTCCCCCAGATCGGTTTCCACTACTTCCACGCCGGCCGCCTGCAATGCCTCGTTGAGATCGCACTCCTCCGACACCATGGACTTGGACTTGACCGCCTTGCGTACCCCGTGACGGCGCGCGATCTCGCACACGATGCGCGCTGCCTCCTGATGGGTCGCCGCCCAGTGCACCTCTGCGCCCCGGGCAGTAGCGTTTTTCTCGAACTCTTCCAGATAGACGTCCAAGTGGGCCAGGACCCGCTCCCGGATTTGCGCCGCCGCCTCGCGAAACCGCTCGAAGTCGGGCAGTTCCGCGATCGCCCGGGCACGAGCGTCGACGAAGTTGGTTTGCAGCCGGGCAAGAGCCTGCTGCAGCCGTTCGTCCCGCAGCTTTTCCCGGGCGCGGGCCTTGAAATACATGGAAGTCACCTGCATGGGTCCCTCAGAGCTCACCGTCGGTGCCTGCCAGCACCTCCGCCACGTGCAGGACCCGGGTGCGATGGTTTCCCCGGCGGCGCAGTCGGCCTTCGATGTTGAGCATGCAGCCCAGATCTCCCAGCACCACCGCGTCTGCCCCTGTGGCCTCGATGGCTTGGCACTTGCGGTCCACGATACGGGTAGAGATTTCCCCGAACTTGACGGCAAAGGTTCCGCCGAAGCCGCAGCACTGCTCGGCGCCGGGTAGCTCCGCAAGGGCAAGGCCCTGCACCTTGGCCAATAGCTCGCGGGGCTGGCGTTTGACCCTGAGCTCCCTGAGGCCCGAACAGGCATCGTGATAGGTCACGGTGCCGGAGAAACGGCCGGGCACTGCTTGCAGCTGCGCCACTCGTACCAGGAAGTCGGTGAGCTCGTAGGTCTTGGCGCACAACCGCTCCACCGCCTCTCGGTGCGCCGGAAAATCCTGGAGCAGCTCCGGATAGTGGACCCGGATCATTCCGGCGCACGAGCCCGAAGGCACTACCACGTGGTCGCAATCAGCGAATTCTTCCAGAAGCTTTAACGCAAGCCGCTGAGCCCCGGCGCGTTCCCCGCTGTTGTAGCCCGGCTGGCCGCAGCAGGTCTGGGTGGCCGGCACCACCACTTGGCAGCCCGCGGCCTCCAAGAGCTTGAGCGCCGCAAACCCGATGCGGGGACGCAGCAGATCGACGAGACAGGTCACGAAAAGACCGACGCGCACGGCCTTGGGGATCGGAAAGCGCTCGAAAAGGTCGCGTGATCATAACATACCCCCCTTCCCTGCCCGCGACCGTTGCCGCTCGAAATTTCATAATGTAAAATTTGCCCCGTCTTTGTGCAGCGCAGGAGATTCTTTCTTGGCCGAAAACGGGACAAAATCTTCCATTCAGGTGCTAGAGCGCATGATGGCGCTGCTGGAGGCCTTGGCCGAAAGCCCCGAGCCCCTGAATTTGAAGCAGCTCGCCATCAAGACCAGCCTCCATCCTTCCACCGCCCACCGGATTCTGAGCGTGATGGTGGAGCACCGCTTGGTAGACCGCATCGAGCCCGGCACCTATCGGCTCGGCATCCACTTGCTGGAGCTGGGAAACCTGGTCAAGAGCCGGATCAACATCCGGGACGAGGCCTTGCCCTTCATGCAGAAACTGCACGACAAGATTCACGAGACGGTGAATCTCTCCATTCGCCAAGGGGACGAGATGGTCTACGTGGAGCGCCTGGTGTCGAGCCGCTCGGCCATGCGGGTGGTTCACCTGATCGGCGCCCGCGCCCCCTTGCACATCACGGCCGTGGGGAAGCTCTTTCTCGTGGAAGACGGGCCGGAAAAGGTCCGGGAATACGCCCAGCGCACTGGCCTGCCTTCCTTCACCCGCAACACCCTCAACAGTTTGCCCAAGCTCACCCAGGAGCTGGAGCGGGTGCGCCGGCAGGGCTACGCCTTCGACAACGAGGAAGCAGAGCGAGGCGTCTCCTGCGTCGGTGCCGGGATCCGTGACGACGAAGGTCGGCTTGTGGCGGGGCTCTCCATCTCTGCCCCCTCGGAGCGCCTGAACAAGGCTTGGGGCCCCTTGGTCAAGGAAGTGGCCGACGACATCTCCCACGCCATCGGTTACCGACCCGTGCGGGCGCTGCGGCGCTGATCTCGCCTCAGCTCACCTCCAAGTACAGGACGGCGAAGGGCTCTTCCGCTCCGATCCAGCTCTGCTTCAGCCTGAATCCGGCACACCGGGCGAGCGCCTCGAAATCTTGCACCGAGTACTTATAGGAGTTCTCGGTGTGCATCGCCTCGCCGGCGAAAAAGCAAAACCGCCGCCCCGCCACCGTAACCTGCTGGTGGACCACGCTTTGCAAGTGCATTTCGATCCGGCTGAAGGCCTCGTTGTAGAAGGCTACATGGCGAAATCTTTCGGGGACGAAGTCCCCTTTCAGCTCCCGGTTGATGCGCAGGAGCAGGTTGAGGTTAAATTGGGCCGTCACGCCGCCGGCATCGTCGTAGGCCCGGGTCAGCCGGTCAACTTCCCGCTTGAGGTCGATGCCGATCAGCAGTCCGCCGCCCTCTCCCACTTGGCGAGCGGTGCGCGCCAGAAAGCGCTGGGCATCCTCCGGATCGAAATTACCGATGCTGGAGCCGGGAAAATAAGCGACGCGACGCGCCTGAGGCCCCGACTGGGGGAGTTCCCAGGCGTCGGCGTAATCGGCCCACACCGCCTCGATGTGCAGCCAGGGGAAGTCCAAGGCGAGCTGGCGAACTGCGTGCTCCAGCATCTCCAAGGAGATGTCGACCGGCATGTATACCGCCGGCCGCAACGCCTCGAGGAGAAGGCGCGATTTGCGGCTGTTGCCGCTGCCGTATTCAATGAGCCAGACCCCAGTCCCGAGGCAGGCTGCTATCTCCTGCCGGTGGCGCTCCATGAGGGTCGTCTCGACCCGGGTGATGGCATATTCGGGCAGCTCGCAGATGAGCTCGAACAGCCGACTGCCGCGCTCGTCGTAGAAGTATTTCGGCGGTATGCGCTTCGGACGAGCGGCAAGGCCCGCCAGCACGTCCTCGCGGAATCGGTCGGCCACGGGGATGCGGGTATGGAGCCTCGCCCTGGGCGCGAGAGACCGGGGTGCCCCGATGCGTGCAGCCGTCAAGGGTAGAGGAGGAGCGGAACGCTCGTTCGCCATGGAAATCCGGAAGGCGCACTAGTCTTGCGGCCCCGCGCCCGCAGTCCCTAAGGCGAAGAAAGGCCGCTCGCTCAGCCTGATACCGCAGGCAACCGGGCGGAGCTCTCCATCCAGCGCTTGATGCGGTTGGCGTCGCCGATGCGGGTGAGTTTACCCCAAGAATCCAGGAGCACGATGATGACCTGGCGGCCCGCGACCCGGGCCTGCATCACCAGGCAACGGCCGGCCTCCCGGATGAAGCCGGTCTTGGAAACCTCGATTTCCCAGTCTTTATGGGCCACCAGGCGGTTGGAATTGCTGAAAGCCATGGTGCGCCGGGTGCCCGGGACTTCGATCTGCGCCCGGGGCGTGGTGGTAAATTCCCGGATCAGCGCATAGCCTGCGGCGGCCTCCACGAGCTTTGCCAAATCCTGGGCGGTGGAAACGTTGCGGGCGTCCAAGCCGGTCGGCTCGACGAACTCGGTGTGCGCCATTCCGATGATCCGCGCCTTGACGTTCATGGCGCGGACGAAAGCCTCGGTCCCACCGGGGTAGGTGCGCGCCAGGGCAGCGGCGGCCCGGTTCTCCGAGGCCATGAGGGCCAAGCGCAGGAGCTCCCGGCGCGGCAGCACCGTCCCGACCCGCAACCGGGAGCCGGTGTGCTTCAGCGTATCCACGTCGGCCGCAGCGATGGTGAGGGGAGCCTCCAGGTCGAGCCCGGCATCCAGCACCACCATGGCGGTCATCAGCTTGGTAATGGAAGCGATGGGCATCACTTCCGTGCTGTTCTTGGCGTAGAGCTCGGTGCCGCTCTCGTAATCCAGAACCAGCGCGGCCGCCGATTTGAGCTGAGGTCCATCGGCGGGCACCAGCGTGGCTGTCCTGAAAGAAGCTTTACCGCGCGGCACCGTGCCCTCGTCTTGCGCCTGCGCCGTACCGATGACCATGGCGGCGAGCAGGATCGCCAGCCCTCGTCCCATGCCGTCGTCCCCCCTGCATCCGTGCTCGGCCGGCCGCCCCCGCAGCACTCCCCTGCTGCTGCGGCCGCATCCAGCCCTCTCTTACCATAGCAAAAAATGTAACCTATGGAAAGGGTTGAGATAAAAACTTAGCGTGTTTTCGAGGCATTTGTGCCCCCTCCCCTTCAAGCCGCTGGCTGGGTCAGTGACAAGCCTCCGGGGGCCGATGCCCCCCGCTCCCGCTGTTGCAGGGTCCAGAGCCGAGCGTAGACGCCACCGCGTTCCAGCAATGATGCGTGATCCCCCCGTTCCACAATACGGCCTTGATCCATCACGAGGATTTCGTCCGCGTGGAGGAGAGTGGAAAGCCGATGGGCGATCATGAGGGTGGTGCGGCCCCGGGCGATGCGTTCGATTTCCGCCTGGATCGCCTTTTCCGACTGGGAATCCAAGGCCGAAGTGGCTTCGTCGAACACCAGGATGCGGGGATTCTTGAGCAGTGCCCGGGCAATGGCCACCCGCTGTTTCTCCCCGCCCGAGAGCTTAAGCCCCCGCTCCCCGACCTGGGTCTCGTAACCGTCGGGCAGCCGCTCGATGAATTCGTGAAGGTGGGCCGCCCGGGCCGCCGCCACCACCTCCTCGCGGCTCGCGTCAGGCCGGCCGTACTGGATGTTGTAGAAAATGCTGTCATTGAACAGTACCGTGTCCTGGGGCACGATGCCGATGGCGGCTCGCAGGCTCGCCTGGGTCACGTCCCGGATGTCGATGCCATCGATGGTGATGCGCCCGCCGGTCACGTCGTAGAAGCGAAACAGCAGGCGCGCCAGCGTGGATTTGCCGGCGCCCGAGTGACCCACCACCGCCACCGTGCGCCCGGCGGGGATCTCGAAGCTCACCCCGTGGAGAACCTCCCGCCGGCCGTCATAGCTGAAGCGCACTTCCTCGAAGCGTATGGTGGGATTTGCCGCCGCCAAGGCTGGCGCATGGGGCTTGTCCTGGATCTCCCGATGCTCGCCTAGGAGCTTGAACATGCGCTCGATGTCGGTCAAGGATTGCTTGATCTCCCGGTACAACACCCCCAGGAAATTAAGCGGGATATAGAGTTGGATCATAAAGGCGTTCACCAGCACCAGGTCGCCGATGGTCATGCGCCCGGCCACCACGCCCTGGGCCGCCTGCCACATGATCAGGGTCGCGCCAAGGGCAATGATGCCGCTCTGTCCCGTATTCAAGGCGGAGAGAGAGGTGGTGCTTTTCACCGCCGCCGCCTCGTAGCGTCGCAGGTTCTCGTCGTAGCGGCGCGCTTCATGCTCCTCGTTGCCGAAATACTTCACCGTCTCGTAGTTGAGCAGGCTGTCGATGGCTCGAGTGTTGGCGCGGGAGTCCTCCTCGTTCATCTGGCGCCGGAACTTGGTACGCCATTCGGTCACGGTCACGGTGTAGAGGACATAGGCAACGAGGGTGGCAAAAGTGATCAGGGCGAACCTCAGCTCGTACATGTATAGGAGTACCCCGGTCACCAGGAGGATCTCGATCAGGGTGGGCAGGATAGAGTAGAGCGTATAGCTCATGAGGCTCGTGATGCCGCGCACGCCCCGCTCGATGTCCCGGGAGAGGCCCCCAGTCTGCCGGTCCAGGTGGAAACGCAAAGACAGGGAATGGAGGTGGCGGAAGACCTCCAGGGCAAGGCGTCGCGCCGCCCGGTGGGTAACGCGAGCGAAGACGATCTCCCGTAGCTCCGTAAAGAGGGTCGTGGACAGCCGCAGCGCCCCGTAAGCGACGAGCAACGCCAAGGGGACCGCCAGCAGGGCCTGGCTGCCAGAGAGGGCGTCCACAATCTCCTTGAGCACCAGCGGCACGGCCACGTTGGCCAGCTTGGCAGCGAGCAGGAAGGCAAGGGCAGCCGCCACCCGGCCGCGGAACTCCCACAAATAGGGAAGCAGCCGTCTCAAAGTGCGCCAGTCACCGCCTGAAGCGGCGGGCGCCACCGAATCGTGGGCGCGCATCGGCAGAAGAACAAATAAAAATGTAAGGTTATCAGCCCGCCGACAGGCCGTCACCGGAAAAGGCAGGCCCGATTGACGTCCATGCGCATGCGGGCTGAGAATCGAGGCGAGCTGGGCGAATCTCCGCGCTCGGAGAGCCGGGACCGCCCAACCCAGTCATCCTCCTGTCGAGTCGTCCTGCCCAGGAACAGCGATGGCCGCCGGGTCTGCCGACCCTTACCAGAGCAAGCTGCCAGCCCAGGTCCGCGTGATCGTGCGCGACTGGCTCAATTCCAACAGCGTGCTGATCCTGGGCAGCCGGGAAACGGCCTTGATCGACAGCGGTTACTCGGCTTGTGCCGGCGAGACGCTTCGCCTGCTCCAACGCCCCGAGGCGCTGGGCGCCCGCCGACTCGATCGGTTGGTCAACACCCACTGCCACAGCGACCACGTGGGAGGCAACGCGGTGCTACGCGGCGCCTATCGCTGCCGGGTGAGCATTCCCCAGGGGGAAGCACCCCTGGTGGCGCGCTGGGACAGCCGGGCCCTATGGCTCGACTATGCTGATCAGTACTGCGACCCCTTCCTCTACGACGAGGTGATCGCGCCTAGCGAGCGGCTGATCCTGGGCGATCTGGAATGGGAAGCCATCCCGGTGCCCGGCCACGATATGGGAGCGCTCGCCTTCTATTGCGAGGAAGCCCGGCTGCTCGTGTCCGGCGATGCCCTCTGGGAGCGCGGGTTCGGTGTCATAGCCCCGGAGAGCGGGGAGCCGGTACGCCTCAAGGCGGCGCGGCAAGCGCTGGAGACCCTGGCCCGCCTGGACGTGGAAACGGTGATTCCCGGCCATGGTCTGCCCTTTGGTAACATGGAGGCCGCTTTGGAGCGGGCCTTCAAGCGACTGGAGGCGTTTCAGGCAGACCCCACCCGCACTGCGCGCCATTTCCTCAAGGCCATGCTCATGTTTGCCTTGCTCGAGAAAAGGCGTATGGCCCTTGCCGCCCTGCCCACCTACCTAGAAGCAGTGGACGCTTACCAGGAAGTGAATCGCCGCTTTTTGGGACTTTCCCCGGCTGGGCTGGCGGAGTGGCTGGTGGCCGAACTCGAGCGTATGGGTGCACTCACCCGCCGCGGCGGGTTCATCTATCCCGCCGCTGCGGGCGCTCGAGGTTGAGCGCGGGCTTTCGGCTCAGTGACCCATGCCGGGAGTGTTGACCTTCTTCCCGTTGCTGAGGGAGGTCAGGTAGTACTCGATGTCGGCGTATTCGGGTGCATCCGGCGGAAGCTCGTTGGCCCGTATCGCCACCCCGCACCACTGGAAGCGCTTGCGAATGGTCCAGATCTCTCCCTGGCTGGTACGGTAATACGGGTGATGGCCCACCTGATTTTTCGAGCCCGTCAAGAACTGACCCCGGATCCATTTGTTCTCCGCCAGGCCGTGACAGTCGGTGCAGGCGAAATTGAGCTGTCCGATCTTGCGCCCCATGAGCGCTTTGCCCCGTTCGGCGTGGGCCCGCTCCTCGGCGCTGCGGAAGCGGATGTTGATGGGCACGCCGCGGCCGAGGCTTCGCAGATAGATGGCAAGCTCGGTGTTCTCCTCCCCCTGCATGGGATAGTCGGCGCCGGTGGTGGCTCGAGCATGGCGGGTGATGAATTCCTCGGTGTTCAATACCTTCTTCATCCGCGGCTCGTAGTAGGGCATGCGGGCTGCCCAGGTGCGGAACTCCTTCTTCGGATCTTTATGACAGCTGGCGCACGACTTGCCATTGGGGCCCACCGTGGCAAAGAGCTGCTCGCCCTTTTCTCCCTCTCCCCAGGCGGGATTCTGGAAAGGATCGTCCGGATCGTAGGTCGGCTCCTCTTTGACCCGCCGGTTGGGATCGTCCCGCGGGTCCTTGAATTGGGCGGGGGTTTTCAACGTCTTCAAATAAGCGACGATGTCCCGGATTTCCTCTGGCGAGTACAGTCCATGGCGCCCCCACGGCGGCATCATGGTGGTGGGATTGAAGACCCGAGCATCATAGATGTAGTTATAGAGCCACCAGTCGGTGCGGCCCCAGGTTCCGATGGTGGACAGGTCCGGTCCCACGTTTCCCGGCAAAATCCCGCCCGGCAAGACATGACAGGCGAGGCATCCGCCGCCCCGGGAGCGATCAAAAGCGAGCTTCTTGCCGTTTTCCGGGTTCCCGTCCGTGATGGGTCCGAATACCCGCTGGTAGCCCTCAACCGGGGGCGACGCGTTGTCGCGCAGGGTGTTGAACTCATTCCAATTAGCCTGGGGCCAGGGCGCATATCGGACCCAGGGTACGGGCGCGGCGGGTTTTTCCATCTCCAGCGGCGCCGCACCCCGCTTGCCGCCCTCGACGGCGAAGGCCGGCATGGCATACGCCAAGATCGCGAGCGCCGCCGTAAAGCATGGTTTCATTCGTTTCATTTCATCCTCCTCCGTGAGCGTGGTTCGGATTCTTCGAATGAGGTCCGATGCCACCGAACCCATCGACAACGCTACTTGAGACACCAACACTAGGATAGGCAAGAAACGAAAAAAAGGGGCGTTCTCGCGAACGCCCCAATAGCCAAAGGAGGAGGATGAAAGCAACGAGAAGCTCCCGCCACTTTCATCTCCTTATTAGCAATCATCGTGCCAAAAATTTTTTCTTTTCTATTCAACGGAATGTGTTTTTTAGCGACGGTGGTAATACCCTCAGGCGCACAAAATGTGCCGCATTGTGATGCAGCTCTTTACGCATCGCAGGAAAGCGCCAAAGGAATTTTAATTATTTATTAAATAATATAGCGCTTACGTAGGCACGGTATCTAATAAAAATGGTCTATTTTTCAATAGAAACCACCTATCCGCAGCGCACCCCCCATCCCCGGCACCGGCGGCTACAAGCGAATCATGGTGGCAGACAAAGCCGCGTGATCGGAAATCCGGGACCACGGATGCCCGTAATGGACATGGGCATGTCTCACCTGGAAGCCTCGGACATAAATTCGGTCCAAGCGGAACAAGGGCAGCGCCGAGGGGAAGCTGCGGGCTGCCCGACCCCGGGTCAGCTCGAAGACTTCCCGCAGCTCCAGGGCATCCACCAGGACACGGCTCGCCTTGCCTCGCCAGTCGTTGAAGTCTCCGGCGATGATGAGCGGCGCATCTTCCGGCACCATCTCCCGAATACGCCGCTCCAGGGTCTTTAGCTGGCGGTTGCGACCCCGGGCGAAAAGCCCCAGGTGCACGCAGACGCAGTGCAACGTGCGTGTCCAGCCGGGGACCTGCACTTCGCAGTGCAGAAGCCCTCGCCGCTCGAACCGGTGGGTAGAGATATCCTCGTTCTCCCAAGCGACAATGGGAAAGCGGGACAGGATCGCATTACCGTGGTGGCCCTCGTCATACACGGCGTTTTTCCCGTAAGCGAAGTCCACCCAAACGGTGTCAGCAAGAAATTCGTACTGGGGCTTGACCGGCCAGTTGTGGAAGCGCTCGGCGTGCCGCTCATGGGCCCCCACCACCTCTTGCAGGAAGACCACATCCGCACCCAGGGCATGGATTCGGTCCCGCAGCTCGTGCAGCACCATGCGGCGGTTGAAATGGGAAAAACCTTTATGGATGTTATAGGTTGCAACGTGCAACGTGTCGGTCATTGTTCGGCGGTTTGGCTGCGACGCGTCGGCGGGTATGTTACTGGTTTCCCGAAGGCGGGGAAACCGGGAGGGCACCCCCATGGACGGCGGGCAGTGCCTTGCCCCAGAGGGACCCTGGGGTCGACACCGTAAAGCGGCGGGAGCTCGTCCGGGCGGCTGTGTTCGACATTGACATCAAGGCGCTTACGGCTACCCCCCTGCCGCGTTTTGCGCTTTCGTGTGGCAGCCGCCGCTTCCCGGAGCGGGCGACGGCGCGCGCTGCACCTTGCGGCCGATGCATCCTTCCGTAGCCCCATCCCCGCACGCCGGGACGCCGGCTCCCCGCCCCGGCGCGGCGCTCCATTTCCCGCACCATGCCTTCCAGCTGGCGGCGCACGTTGTAGCGGATGAGTAAGGGGCCGATCAAGGGCGGCACCCAGAAGTCCGGTACCAGACGGGCATAATAAGCGATGCGGGTGCCGGCGCCATTGGAGCTTAAATGCCATTCGCCCTCCAGTTCCCTGAAGTTGCCCGATACGGCCCTGAACCGGATGCGCTCTCCCACTTGTTCCTGTAAAGCGAGCACCGCTCGGTATTCGGCACGAAAGAACACCACTCGGTTCTCGCCCCGCAGCTCCAGGCGCCGCGTATCATGGACGCTGTCGGGCAGAAGCCGGCTGTAGGTGATGTCGGGAACGAAATCGACGAACCGGGCGTAGTCGGTCAGGGTGGCCCAGGCGATTTGCGGCGGCACCGGCAAGTCGAGCTGCCCGCGGATGGAGATCGTCTCGCCGTCGCGGCTCACCTGCAACTCGTCAGCGGCCACGGGAGAAGTCCAGAGGCACACGCTAAGCGCCAGGAAAGCTCCCAGGCGCGCCCGGGTACGGCAGCCTTGCTTCAGGAGACCTGCAGCATGCGCTCCAGGGCGATGCGGGCAAGACGGGCCTCTTCCTCGGGCACCTGGATGCGGTTGACCACCTTCCCCTGGACCAGGTTTTCCAGCGTCCAGGCCAGGTGTTGCGGATCGATGCGGGCCATGGTGGAACACATGCACACCGTAGGTGCCATGAACTGGACGATCTTACCCTCGGGCTTGAACTGGTCGGCAATGCGGTTCACCAGATTGAGCTCGGTTCCCACGAGCCAGCGGGTACCCGCCGGCGCCTGGGCGATGGTCTTGATGATGAACTCGGTGGAGCCGACGTAATCGGACAGCCGGCAGACGTCGAAATTGCACTCCGGATGGGAGATCACGAAAGCGTCCGGGTGCTGGTTCTTGTAGCGCAGGATGTGGCTCGCCTGGAACATCTGATGCACCGAGCAATGGCCTTTCCATAGCAAGAGCCTGGCCATGCGCACTTTCTCCGGCGTGAGGCCTCCCATAGGCTCGTCCGGATCCCACACCAGCATCTGCTCCAGAGGAATGCCCATCTGGTAGCCGGTCCAGCGCCCCAAGTGCTGGTCCGGGAAGAACAGAACCTTGGGCCGCCGGGCGAACGACCACTCCAGGATCTTGCGGGCATTGCTGGAAGTGCACACGATGCCCCCGTGCTCGCCGCAGAACGCCTTGAGATCGGCCGCCGAATTGATGTAAGTGACCGGCGTCACCTGCTCGTCGCAATCTAGAACCTCGGAGAGCTCGCGCCACGCCCGCTCCACCTTCGCCAGATTGGCCATATCGGCCATGGAGCAGCCGGCGTTCAGATCGGGCAGGATCGAGAGCTGCTCGGGCCGACTGAGGATGTCGGCCACCTCTGCCATGAAGTGTACGCCGCAGAAGACGATGTACTCGGCCTCCGTCTGGGCGGCAAGGCGGGAGAGCTTCAGCGAGTCTCCGGTCAGGTCGGCGTGCTTATACACGTCGGCCCGCTGATAATGGTGGCCCAAGATCACGGCCCGCTGGCCGAGGGCCGCCTTGGCGGCCCGGATACGCTCCTGGCAGTCCTCGTCGGACAGGCGTTGAAAGCGATCGAAGGCAAGGGCGGCGGTATGCACGGCTGTCATGACCCCTGGCGTTACATCACGATTGACGCAATACAGAGATTGTGTAGACCATCTCAACCGGTCAGGGTTTCCCCCCTCGCTGGGGGAGCAAGAGAATAGCGTCCCGGTTGCTCCAAGAAAAGACCTTTAGCGCTGCCTCCCGATAGGGCAGCCACTGATAGCCCAGGTGCTCTTGGGGTGCCACCCGCACCGGGAGAGGTGCTGGTACTTCGAGCGCGAAAACGTGCTCCGTGTTGTGAGTTACCCCCGGGGGGTAGCGGTGGCGCCATTCCGGAAAGATCTCGTAGCGGTTGGTGATGCCCCAGTCCGTAAGTCGGTAAACCGCGGGGTCGAGGCCTGTCTCTTCCGCCACTTCCCGCCGGGCCGTTTGCTCCAGGGTCTCACCCGGGTTTTGGCTTCCAGTCACCGACTGCCAGAAGCCGGGCCGGTCGGCCCGCTCCAGCAGCAGCACTTCCAGCGCCGGGGTATGGATCAGCACCAGCACCGATACGGGTATCTTGTAGGGAGCCACTGACCGCCCTGCGGCTCGACCTGTTCAGGCTTTCGCGGTCTCCGGACGGCGGACACGGATGTGTAGCTCCCGGAGCTGCCTCTCGTCCACCGGACTTGGCGCACGGGTGAGGAGGCACTGGCCCCGCTGCGTCTTGGGGAAGGCGATCACGTCCCGGATCGACTCCACCCCCGCCATCAAAGCCACGATGCGGTCCAGCCCGAAAGCGATGCCCCCGTGGGGCGGTGCGCCATACTGAAGCGCGCGCAACAGGAAGCCGAACTTCTGCTCCGCTTCTTCGGCACTAATGGCGAGAGCCCGAAACACTTTCGACTGCACCTCCTGGCGATGGATGCGCACCGAGCCACCGCCTATCTCCCAACCGTTCAGCACCATGTCGTAGGCCTTGGAGCGAGCACGTCCTGGGTCCCGCTCCAACAGGTCTTCGTGGCCCGCTGCGGGTGAAGTAAAAGGATGGTGTAGGGCGGCCCAGCGCTTTTCCTCTTCGTCCCACTCAAACATGGGGAAGTCCACCACCCACAAAGGCCGCCAACCGGGCTCCACCAGTCCTCGGTCGTGACCCAGCTTGAGCCGCAGCGCGCCGAGGGACTCGTTGACCACCTTGGCGCGGTCCGCCCCGAAGAAGATCAGGTCTCCATCCCTGGCACCGGTACGCTCCAGGATCGCCCGGATCGCCTGCGGAGAAAGGAATTTGAGGATGGGCGATTGCAGGCCCTCGACCCCTTTGCTCGTCGCGTTCACCTTGACGTAAGCAAGCCCCTTGGCGCCGTAGATCTTGACGTACTCGGTATAGTCGTCGATCTCTTTGCGCGTCAGCTCGCCGCCCCCGGGCAGGCGAAGCGCAGCCACCCGTCCATCTGGCAAGCTCGCCGCGTCGCGAAACACCTTGAACTCCACCTCCCCCATGACATCGGTAAGCTCTGTGAGCGCCAGGGGAATGCGCAGATCGGGCTTGTCCGAGCCATACAGCGCCATGGATTCGTCATAGGTAAGACGCGGAAACGGCGCGGGCAGCTCCACGTCCAGCACCGCCTTGAACACGCTGCGGATCATATCCTCCATGAGGGCGGTAATCTCCGGCACGTCCAGGAACGAGGTCTCCACGTCTATCTGGGTGAATTCCGGCTGCCGATCCGCCCGCAGGTCCTCGTCGCGGAAACATTTGACGATCTGATAATAGCGATCGAAGCCCGCCATCATCAGGAGCTGCTTGAACAGCTGCGGCGACTGGGGCAGAGCGTAGAACTCCCCTGGATGCAACCGGCTCGGCACCAGGAAGTCCCGGGCTCCCTCCGGGGTGGAGCGGGTGAGCATAGGGGTTTCAATGTCGACGAAACCGTGCCGGTCCAGAAATTCCCGCACCGCCGTGGCCACCCGATGGCGCAGCCGCAGGTTGCGCTGCATCTGGGGTCGCCGCAGATCCAACACCCGGTGTTCCAGACGCACCTGCTCGCTGATGGTGTCATCGTCCATGAAGAACGGGGGGGGCAGAGAGGAATTGAGCACTTCCACCTGGTGGGCGAGTACTTCTACTTCGCCACTTGCCAGGTTGGGATTGACCGTCCCGGCAGGGCGCTCCCGCACCCAGCCCACGACTCGCAGTACGTACTCGTTGCGTACCGAATCGGCCACCCGGAATGGTTCCGGCCGCTCTGGATCGCACACGATCTGGACCAAGCCTTCCCGGTCCCGCAGGTCGATGAAGATGACGCCACCGTGGTCGCGGCGCCGGTGCACCCAGCCGCAGAGCGTGACTTCCTGGCCTACGTGCTGGCGGTTAATCCATCCGCAATAGGTCGTTCGCATGTGGATCCGATGAGGGTTTCGGTTCTAGGTGGCCATACGCCACCATTGGCGCATGCACGCGCCGCGGAAGGGAGAATCAAGCGATCCGGGCCTGCGCTCTGGGACCGCTCGCGGCGGGCTTAGCCTCTGGGGCAACTACGCCCATCGAGACGATGTATTTGAGCGCCGCGTCGACGCTCATATTGAGCTCAATCACATCATTCTTGGGCATCATCAGGAAGAAACCGGAAGTCGGGTTAGGCGTGGTGGGCACGTAAACGCTTACGTAATCCCCCTGCAGGTGATTAGCCACGTCTCCGCCCGGTTTGCCGGTGAGAAAAGCGATGGTCCACGCCCCTGGCCGCGGGTACTGGATCAGAAGTGCTTTGCGGAAGGCCACCCCTTTGCTGGAGAAAAGGGTGTCGCTCACTTGCTTGACGCTGTAGTAGATGGACTTCACCACCGGGATGCGCCGCAACAGCCCCTCCCAGTAATCGATCAGGCGTTGCCCGATCACGTTGGTGGCGAACACCCCGGTGGCCAACACCACTCCAAAGCTGAGAATCACGCCCAACCCGGGAACTCGAAACCCGAGCCAACGCTCCGGCTGCCATGCGTCGGGCAAAAGAAGTAAAGTCTGATCCATGCTGCTCACAAGCAAGTTCAGCACCCACAAAGTGATGCCGAGCGGTATCCAGAGCAGCAGTCCGGTGACCAGGTATTTCTTCATGCCTCCGCCTTGGAAGCAGCGCAGCCACACGCCCCTGCACCGCAGGCGTGGCCGGAGGAAGACCCCCCTTCCTTCGATTCCGCTTTCGCGACGGGCTTAGCGCCGCTGTTCTTGAAGTCGGTCACGTACCAGCCCGTGCCCTTGAGCTGGAAGCCCGCGGCCGTAAGGAGCTTATTGAAAGACTCCTGGCCGCACTGGGGACACACGGTCATCAGCGGCTCCCCAACCTTCTGCAGGTATTCGCTCTGAAAACCGCACGAAGCACAACGGTACTCATAGATTGGCATGGCTACCCCCCTGAAAATTCGATCAAAACCATTATACCCCGCCCTCTTGGGGAACGAAAAACAGATGGGGGCTCGGCGCGCCGATTCCAAGGGGCCAACACCCCTTTCTTTTTGCAGGCGCCTGATCGGACCTGGGGCCATATTGCATTGCAACATATTTGTGGGCCACAATGTACCAGAATAGCGACAAACCCCTTTCTTGATTCCGTATGATTTGATTTTTCATCGTGACCCACCGAGGAGGCCCCTTTTGACCCCATCCTTCGGCCGCTGCCAGGCCTTGATCGACCAAGCGCGAGACCACGGGCCGGTCACCACTGCCGTCGTCTATCCCCTGAGCCGAGAAGGATTGCTAGGGGCGGTGGAGGCGGCCCGGCTTGGGCTCATCCAGCCCCTGCTGGTGGGCCCCGGGGAGGCCATTCGCCGAACCGCCGCCGAGCTGGCCATGGACCTCGCTGGCTACCGCCTGATCGAGGAAGCTGACCCAGTCGCCTGTGCCGCTCGCGCCGCCGCCCTGGCCCGGACAGGAGAGGCGCAGATAATCATGAAGGGAAGCCTCCACACCGACGAACTCATGGGGGTGATCGTGTCCCGGGACGGGGGTCTGCGAACCCATCGCCGCATCAGTCACGTTTTCGTCATGGACGTACCCGCTTATCCCAAGCGGCTGCTCATTTCCGACGCGGCGGTCAACATCGCCCCCGCGCTCGCCACCAAGCGCGACATCGTGCAGAACGCCATCGACGTAGCGCGGGTGATCGGGGTGGAGACGCCTCGGGTTGCTCTACTCTCGGCGGTGGAGACCGTCAACCCCGACATTCCTTCCACCGTAGATGCGGCGGCCCTGTGCAAGATGGCCGATCGGGGCCAGATTACCGGCGCCATCCTGGATGGTCCCCTGGCTTTCGACAACGCCATCTCGGCGGAAGCTGCCAGGACCAAGGGCATCGCCTCCCCTGTCTCCGGTCAAGTGGATGTGCTGGTGGTCCCCAACCTGGAGGCGGGCAACATGCTCTACAAGCAACTGGTTTACCTTTGTGGGGCCCTCGCCGCGGGCGTGGTGGTGGGCGCCCGGGTGCCGGTGGTCCTGACGAGTCGCGCCGACACACCGGAGAGCCGCATCGTCTCCACCGCCGTCGCCTGCCTCCTCGCCCAAGCCCGCAAAGCGAGCACCTAGGTGAGCGACCATATCCTCGTCCTCAACGCCGGCTCCTCCAGCCTGAAATTTGCCCTCTACCCCGTGGACGGGGACTGGAAGGCCCTCTACCGCCTGCGGGGTGAGCTGGAAGGGATCGGCCACGCCCCCCGGTTACACGCCAGAACGCCGCAGGGTCCGCTGGCTCAGGAGGAAACGCTGTTCTGCCCCGACCCTCGCTCTTTCGGCCCCCGAGAGGCAGTGGCTTTCCTGCTGGAATGGCTCGGCCAACAGTTGGGGCCGCACCGGCTGGTGGGCGCGGGTCATCGAGTGGTCCACGGCGGACGCCGTTTCTCGGCGCCGGTGCTTATTACGCCGGAAGTGATGGACGAGCTGCAACAGCTCGTGCCCCTGGCTCGCCTACACGAGCCCTGGGAGCTGGAGGCGATCCGGACGCTGTCCCAAGCGCGGCCGGATCTACCCCAGGTCGCCTGCTTCGACACTGCATTTCACGCCACCCAGCCAGAGGTAGCCCGGCGCTTCGCCTTGCCGCGCCGCTTCCACGACGAAGGAGTGAAGCGTTACGGCTTCCACGGCTTGTCCTACGAGTATGCCACCCACGCCTTGCCGGAGCTGGTGGGGGAGCGCGCTCTAGGCCGGGTGGTCGTAGCCCATCTCGGCAACGGGGCGAGCCTTTGTGCTTTGCGGGAGCTCAAAAGCATCGCCACCACCATGGGATTCACGGCCCTGGACGGCCTGGTGATGGGCACCCGTCCGGGGGCCTTGGACCCGGGTGTGCTCCTCTATTTGATCCAGGAGCGGCACATGACGGTGGAACAGGTAAGCGACCTGCTGTACTTCCGCTCGGGGCTCCTGGGCGTCTCGGGTATCAGCCACGACATGCGGGCACTCTTGGCAAGCCCGGATGTGCGCGCCCAAGAGGCCGTGGAGCTTTTCGTCTACCGGGTGGTGCGGGAAGTAGGCTCTCTTGCCGCCGCTCTGGGGGGATTGGATGTGCTCGCCTTCAGCGGCGGCATCGGCGAGCGCTCGCCCGAGATCCGGGAGCGCATTTGCGCCCAGCTCGCCTGGCTGGGGATCAAGCTGGATCCTGACGCCAACCGGGCCGGCGGGCCGCTCGTGAGCACAGCCGCAAGCCCCGTTCCCGTGTGCGTGGTCCACTGCAATGAGGAGCTGGTCATCGCCCGCCATGCCTGCCGGTTGTTACAGCAGCAGGGCCGGATCGTGCGCCGCCGCTCCGCTTCCAGCGCGCCCGCGCCTTTGCGCTAGGCGCCGCTCAGAAGGGAATGTCGTCCTCGAAGTCGTCGAAACTGCTGCCGCTGGAAGCTTTGGTCCGGGGCGGACTTGTAGTGCTACTGCCGCCTTCCCGATCGGCTGCCTCGAAAGTGCCACCCCCCCGCGGTCCCAGCATCTGCATCCGCTCGGCGACGATCTCGGTGGTATAGCGGTCCTGGCCCTCCTTATCCTGCCACTTACGGGTGCGGAGGCTCCCCTCCACGTACACTTGGCTGCCCTTTTTGAGATATTCACCGGCGATCTCGGCAAGCTTGCCGAAAAAAGCCACCCGGTGCCACTCGGTGCGTTCCTGCTTTTCCCCGTTCTTGTCTTTCCAAGTCTCGCTGGTGGCTAAGCGTATGTTGGTGACGGCATCGCCGCTGGGCAAGTAGCGCACCTCAGGATCGGCGCCCAAGTTGCCGATCAGAATCACTTTGTTAACGGATGCCATGGAATATCCCCTCTGCGCCGGTTTGGGCGAGCGACAGGATAGCGCAGAAGCCCGACGGCCGCCATTGGGCAGGGCCGGAAGCTGGAAGCGCAAACTGTCCCGCGGGGCGACCGCAACTCGACCCCTCGCGCCGTCTATGTGCCCACAGCCGGCGTTGCTTCGAGAAGGGTACCAAAAATTCAGTAAACTAATAAGTTTGGCCAATTTTCTTTTCGAGTGATGGATTTCATCCGAATCCGCGGGGCTCGCACGCATAACCTCAAGAACATTCACCTCGACCTGCCGCGTAACCGGCTGGTGGTGATCACCGGCCTTTCCGGCTCGGGCAAGTCCTCCCTCGCCTTCGACACCCTTTACGCCGAGGGCCAGCGCCGCTACGTGGAATCCCTCTCTGCCTACGCCCGGCAGTTTCTTGAGCTCATGGAAAAACCGGACGTGGATCTGATCGAAGGGCTCTCCCCGGCCATTGCCATCGAGCAAAAAACGGCCTCCCAGAACCCCCGTTCCACCGTCGGTACGGTAACCGAGATCCATGATTACCTGCGTCTGCTGTTCGCCCGCGCCGGCGACCCCCATTGTCCCGAGCACGGTATCGTGCTCCAGGCCCAGAGCGTGAGCCAAATGGTGGACCACGTGCTGCAGTTGCCGGAAGGCACCCGACTTATGATCCTGGCGCCGGCAGTGGTGGGTCGCCGGGGCGAGCAGGCAGAGCTGTTCGATGAGCTGCGCGCCCAAGGCTTCGTGCGGGTGCGTGTGGACGGCAAGGTCTACGAGATGGATGCGCTGCCCAAGCTTGCCAAGAATCGCAAGCATACGGTGGAGGTGGTGGTGGACCGGCTACGGGTTACGCCCGATGCCAAGCAGCGCCTGGCGGAATCCTTCGAGACGGCGCTGCGCCATTCCGACGGCAGAGCTCTCGCCGTTGAAATGGATACCGGCCGGGAGCACGTCTTCTCGTCCCGCTTTGCTTGTCCCGTGTGCAGCTATTCCCTGCCGGAGCTGGAGCCCCGGCTTTTTTCCTTCAACAATCCGATGGGGGCATGTCCCGAATGCGACGGGCTGGGAACCATCACTTTTTTCGATCCGAAACGCGTAGTGGCTTTCCCCCATCTCTCCCTCGGCGCCGGCGCCATTCGAGGCTGGGACCGGCGCAACCAGTTCTATTACCAGCTCCTCGTAAGCCTGGCAAAGCACTACGGCTTCGACATCGAAAAGCCTTTCGAGGAGCTGCCCGAGAAAATACAGCAGGTGATCCTGTACGGTTCTGGCGACGAGCGTATCCGCTTCATCTACCTGGGGGACAAGGATCAGCGCCACCGGCGAGAGCATCCCTTCGAGGGCATCATCCCCAACCTGGAGCGACGCTACCGAGAAACCGATTCAATGGTGGTGCGCGAGGAGCTCGCCAAGTACTTGAACACCCGAGTCTGCCCTCAATGCCAGGGGACCCGGCTGCGGCGGGAAGCACGGCACGTGCGTTTCGCCGGCCGCACTATCTACGAACTGTCTTCCATGCCGCTCAAGGACCTTCACGCCTTCTTCGAGGGCTTGAACCTGTCCGGGACGAAGCAGGCAATCGCCGACAAGATCGTGAGAGAAATCGCCAACCGTCTGCGTTTCCTGAACGACGTGGGGCTCGACTACCTCACCTTGGACCGCTCCTCGGACACTTTGTCAGGAGGGGAGGCCCAGCGCATCCGCCTTGCCTCCCAGATCGGCTCTGGCCTGACGGGAGTAATGTACGTGCTGGATGAGCCGTCCATCGGGCTGCACCAGCGGGACAACGACCGGTTGCTCTCCACCCTCAAGAGCTTGCGCGACCTGGGCAACACGGTGATCGTGGTGGAACACGACCGAGAGGCGATCTTGTGCGCCGATCACGTAGTGGACATGGGGCCCGGCGCCGGGGAGCACGGCGGGCAGGTGGTCGCCCAAGGACCGCCGGCGGCGATCTTGGCGGCGCACGCCTCCCTCACGGGACAATACCTCTCGGGAGCCCGCAGCATCGCCATTCCTCAGCAGCGTCGCCGTCCCCACACGGAGCGTCGACTGCGGCTCGTGGGAGCGAGCGGCAACAACCTGAAGGGTGTCACGCTGGAAATACCAGTGGGCTTGTTCGTGTGCGTGACCGGCGTCTCGGGGTCGGGGAAGTCGACTCTGGTCAACGACACTCTGTACGCCGCCGTGGCGCGGGCCCTCTACGGCGCGGGCTTGGAGCCTGCGCCCCACGAACGCATCGAAGGACTCGAACATTTCGACAAGGTGGTCAACGTGGACCAGAGTCCCATCGGGCGTACGCCTCGTTCCAATCCCGCTACCTATACAGGTCTGTTCACCCCGATTCGGGAGCTCTTCGCCCAGGTCCCCGAGGCCCGGGCCCGGGGTTATGGGCCTGGTCGCTTCTCCTTCAACGTCAAGGGAGGTCGGTGTGAGGCGTGCCAGGGCGATGGCGTGCTCAAAGTGGAAATGCATTTCCTGCCCGATATCTACGTGCAATGCGACGTGTGTCATGGACGGCGCTATAACCGGGAAACGCTGGAGATCCGCTATAAAGGCAAGACCATCCACGAGGTCTTGGCAATGAACGTGGAGCAGGCCTACGCCTTCTTCCAGCCTGTGCCCCTGGTCGCTCGCAAACTGCGTACCCTGCTGGATGTGGGGTTGGGATACATGTCCCTCGGCCAGTCGGCCACCACCCTTTCCGGCGGGGAAGCCCAGCGGGTAAAGCTCGCCTTGGAGCTTTCCAAGCGGGACACCGGGCGTACCCTCTACATCCTGGACGAGCCCACTACGGGGCTTCATTTCCACGACATCGACCTGCTACTCAAGGTGCTGCACCGCCTGAGGGACCACGGCAACACGGTGGTCGTGATCGAGCACAATATGGACGTGATCAAGACCGCCGACTGGATTGTGGACCTAGGCCCGGAGGGGGGTGATCGTGGAGGCCGCATCATCGCCGAAGGTCCGCCCGAGCAGATAGTCAGCGTGCCGGAAAGCTTCACCGGGCAGTATTTACGACGCATACTCACCTCCTGACGAGGCATTCATGGGAAAAAGAACGACCGAAGCCAAAACCCTGCTCATCGAGAGCTTCCATGCGGCGGTTGCCGCGGCTGATCCCTTGCACATCGTACCGCGGCATCTACCCGCTCCGCCCAAAGGGCGTACCTTGGTAGTAGGGGCGGGTAAGGCTGCCGCGTCCATGGCTAAGGCAGTGGAAGATCATTGGCCGGCCGCGGCACCGCTGTCTGGCCTGGTCATTACCCGCTACCGGCACGGGCTACCCACCCGGCGCATCCGCGTGGTGGAAGCAGGTCACCCGGTTCCCGACGAAAGCGGGGAAGCGGCAGCACGGGAGATTCTCGAGGAAGTGAAACGGGTGGGGCCGGATGACTTGGTCCTCGCTTTGGTGAGCGGCGGAGGCTCCAGCCTGCTCTCCCTCCCGGGGCCGGGTATCGGCATGAAGGATCTCAAGGCGGTCACGCGGGCGCTGCTCGCCTGCGGTGCCTCCATCCAGGAGATCAACACGGTGCGCAAGCACTTGTCCCTGATCCAGGGCGGGCGCCTCGCCGCCGCCTGCCGGGCGCCGGTCCTGGCGCTCATCATCTCCGACGTGACTGGCGACGACCCGACCCATATCGCCTCGGGGCCATTCGCTCCCGACCCCACCACCTACGAAGATGCCCTGGCGATTCTCAGGGACTATCGCATCGATGCCCCGGCTCCCGTGCTGGATCATCTCCAGCGCGGCTGCACTGGCCATCTTCCCGAGACCCCCAAGCCGGGGGATCCCGTCTTTGCGCGGGTGGAAAACCGGATCATCGCCACCGCGCACGGTTCCCTGGTGGCCGCGGGAGAGTACTTCCGCCGCCGTCGCATCCCCACCGCCATTCTGGGCGACAGCGTCACGGGAGAGGCGCGGGAGGTGGCCCAGGCCTACGCAGCGCTGGCGCGAGAAGTGCGCGCCTATGGCCATCCCTGGCGGCCACCGATCGCTCTGGTGTGCGGTGGCGAGACCACTGTCACCGTGCAAGGCAAGGGGCGTGGTGGGCGTAATTGCGAGTTCCTCTTGGCCTTGACCCTGGCGCTGGACGCTTTAGAGGACACCCACGCCCTCGCCTGCGATACCGACGGCATTGACGGCACGGAAGACAACGCCGGCGCCGTCTGCGGCCCCGACACGCTGGCCCGGGCTCGAAGCCTCGGCCTGGAGGCCAAAGAGCGGCTCGCGGACAATGACGGCTATACCTTCTTCGAACGGCTGGGAGACCTCGTGACTACCGGACCCACCCGCACCAACGTCAACGACTACCGAGTGATCCTGATCCTGTGAAGTCCAAGCGGGCCTGGGTCCGTCCACCGTCGTAGACCAACCCCTCGGGTGTCCACCGGGCCACCGGGCTGAGCCGGTGCTGAGCGCTCACACCCGGCTGCAGGAGATGGACGACAGAGTTCCCGCAGGCACACAGGTAATCGGCGATCAGGCAACGGTGGCAGCGTTGGGGCGCCTGTTCCGCGCACATGAGCGCAAGGGGCGCCTGCTGGGCCAGGGACAAAACTGCCCCGAGGGCGACCTGAAAAGCCTCCGTTTGCATATGATCGGCAAAGCCACGAAAGGCTGGCTCTTCCAGCGCTACGTGGGGAGAGTCAGCCTCGGGCGTTCGAAAGCCACCCAGCGCCTTTCCCTGCCACTGGTAGCGGATCCCCGCTCCTCGCAGAGCCGCTTCCAGTCGCGTCCGCTCGAACTGGGGATGCCGGCGGGAGACGGGATAGGCCCGTACGTCTACGAGCCAAGCGATGTGCTCACCTCTGAGCAGGTCGATGAGCGCTGCAGCAGAACGGGCACCATGGCCTACCGTGTAGACCAGCGTCATGCCCCTTTTCACTCCCAGGCAACCCGGGTACCTACGGAGAGTCCCAGCATGGCCTTCGCGCTACCCCGGTTTGCCGCCACTTCCACCAGACCTAAACAATTCTCGTACCAAAAAGGCATGTCCGGGGGCATTTCGCTGAAGACGCGTCCATGGGCAAGGGAGCTACCGGCTACCCGCAAACGACGCTCATGGCCCACGCCTTGGGCGCGAAGTCCCGTCATGGCGTTGCCATAGTGGTCGATGTAGATGATCCGGGCCAGGTCGCCCGCGGGTAGCCGCACGTCTAACGCCGGTATCGGCTGGAGCAAAGCCGCCGTATCGTCACCCTTGGCCAAACGCGCCGCCACCGGTGCAAACAGGTCCCGGCCATGGAAGGAGGCGCTCAGGCGATCAGGTTGCCAGGCGATGCGATGACACTTCGCTTCCTGCGCCCGTTCCACCACTACCGAGAGCAAGCCGTTGTCCGGCCCGACGAACCAACGGCCATCGGCCTGGACTGCCACCGGCTGGCGCAAGCCGCCAACGCCAGGATCCACCACCGCCATGAACACCGAGCCGGCTCCGAACTCGGGAACCAGCGCAGCGAGCAGGTGAGCACCCGCTTCCACATCGAAGGCCGGCACGTCGTGTAACAGATCGATCACCCGTGCTTGGGGCGCTTCTCGTGCCAGCACCCCGTGCACCTGGCCGACATAGAGGTCGGCGCCGCCAAAGTCGGTAAAAAGAACGATGGCCACAGTAGCCTGCCCATAAGGCCGAAAGCCGGGCAACGCCCGGCTTTCTGGTCTTCGTTCTCCCTAGGCCGCAGAGCCGCAAAGCTTTTAGCTCGCTGCGGTTCGCTCCTCGGGCCTTTCCGTTAAATCGGGCCTATCCACGAATCCCGCGAGCGCCACAACCGCAATGTAGCTTTGATATCACCCCGGCTCCCATCCCCGGGTGCATCCACGCCGGCGAGCCCTATTCTTCGGTCGCCTTTTGCTCCGCCGTTTGCCCCACCGGCTCGGGTCTGTCTAAGAGCTCCACCAGTGCCATTGGCGCATTGTCACCTTGGCGAAAGCCGAATTTCAGGATTCGCAAATAACCCCCGTTGCGGTTCTTGTAGCGAGGGCCGAGCTCGTCGAAGAGTTTGACGACGTTTTGTCGGTCCCGCAGCCGGTTGAACGCCAACCGGCGGTTGGCCAAGGTCGGCGCCTTGGCCAAAGTGATGAGGGGTTCGGCCACGCGCCGTAGCTCCTTCGCCTTGGGCAGGGTAGTCTTGATGACCTCGTGCCGCAGCAGTGAATTGGTCATGTTGCGGAGCATCGCCAGACGGTGGCTAGTGGTGCGGTTGAGTTTACGGTATCCCTGACGGTGGCGCATGGTGATGTCCCTTCCCCTCTTGCCGGCCGGCGTTTAGGGCTTTTTTCCATTCTGGAAAGGAGCCATTGGCACGGATTGGTCGACCTCTTCCTCGGGCCTTTGCGGTCTCGTAGGCGGCCCGTTTTAGCACGGACTAACCCAAAAGGTTAGCCTGCGCTGAGACTAATCTCCAACACCTGTAGTCGACCAGCCAACCTCCTGCCTCACGGTCTCTCCAACCCTGCAGGTGGCCAGTTTTCCAGTTTCATCCCCAGGGTAAGCCCGCGAGAAGCGAGCACTTCCTTGATTTCGTTGAGCGACTTGCGCCCCAGATTGGGCGTCTTTAGCAGCTCGGTTTCCGTGCGCTGGATCAAGTCGCCGATGTAATAGATGTTTTCCGCCTTGAGGCAGTTGGCGGAGCGTACAGTGAGCTCCAGGTCATCGACTGGCCGCAGCAGAATCGGGTCGACCTGGGGCGACTTGGGAGCCTCCACCTGCGCCGGCGTGCCCTTGAGATCGGCGAACAAGGACAACTGCTCCACGAGGATCCGCGCGGCATAACGGATCGCCTCCTCAGGTTCGATGGCCCCATTGGTTTCGACATCCATGATGAGCTTGTCCAGATCGGTACGCTGCTCGACGCGCGCGCTTTCCACTGTGTAGCTCACCCGGCGCACCGGGCTAAACGAAGCGTCCAGCATGATGGTGCCGATGCCCCGCCCGGCCGTTTCGGTAGGCCGGCGCACGGTCGCCGGCACGTAACCACGGCCCTGCTCGACCTTGATTTGCATTTCTAGCTTACCTCCGGCAGCCAGATGAGCGATCACGTGCTCGGGATTGACGATCTCCACGTCGTGCGTGACCTCGATATCTGCGGCCGTGACCGGACCCTCGCCTTGCTTCTTGAGGGTTAGGGTGGCTTCGGTACGATTATGCAGCTTCAATACCACGCCTTTGAGGTTAAGCAGGATGTCTACCACGTCCTCGCGCACCCCCTCGATCGTCGAGTACTCATGCAGCACGCCGTTGATGTGCACCTCGGTCGGTGCATATCCGGGCATCGACGAAAGAAGGACGCGCCGCAACGCGTTACCCAGCGTGTGGCCGTAGCCGCGCTCGAATGGCTCCATGGTGATGCGCGCGTACATGGGCGACAAGTGCTGTACGTCGACGATGCGCGGCTTGAGAAAAGCACTGGCTTGCATATTTACTACCTCTTGGTCAACTGGCACATAACCGCCCTTGCATTCCGATTCCTGGTTGCGCAATGGCGTTGCGCCAAGGATCTCGCCTCCAGGCGTCCAGGCCGATCACTTCGAATAGAGCTCCACCACCACGTTTTCGTTGATGGTCTGGGGAAGCTCGGAGCGCTGGGGCCGTGCCTTGAACGTTCCTTTTAATGCCTTGACATCAACCTCGATCCACTCGGGGAAGCCCCGCTGCTCGGCCGCTTGGGCCGCCGCTTTGATGCGCAGCTGCTCCTTGGCTTTTTGCGCCACCTCTACCACGTCGCCTGGCCGCAGCCGATAAGACGGAATGTTTACGCGGCGGCCGTTCACCAGGATGCCGTTGTGGCGCACCAGCTGCCGCGCTTCTGCACGGGAAGAGCCGAAGCCCATGCGGAAGGCAACGGTATCCAGGCGGCTCTCCAACAATTGCAGCAGCGTTTCTCCGGTGATGCCTTTACGGCGGTCAGCCTCGAAGTAAAGATTGCGGAATTGCCGCTCCAGCAAACCATAGGTGCGCCGCAACTTCTGCTTCTCACGCAGCTGGATCGCATAGTCGGAAAGCCGTCCGCTTTTCTGGCCATGTTGCCCGGGTGGATAGCTACGGCGCTCCACCGGGCACTTGTCCGTGAAGCACTTCTCGCCCTTGAGAAACAGTTTCTCGCCTTCGCGGCGGCACTGCCGGCACTTGGCATCCAGGTATCTCGCCACGCTCGCTCTCCTTGGAAATCAGATGCGGCGCCGCTTCGGCGGGCGTACGCCGTTGTGCGGAATCGGGGTCACGTCCGATATGCTGGTGATTTTGAAACCGACCGCGTGCAGGGCCCGCACCGCCGACTCGCGCCCCGGGCCAGGCCCCTTGATCCTGACCTCCAAGTTTTTTACCCCGTATTCCTGAGCTGCGCGCCCTGCCTGCTCCGCAGCGACCTGGGCGGCAAACGGCGTGCTCTTGCGCGAGCCCTTGAACCCATTACTTCCGGCGGTGGCCCAGGCAAGAGCGTTCCCTTGCCGGTCGGTAATGGTCACGATGGTGTTGTTGAACGACGCGTGAATGTGGGCAATGCCCTCAGCCACATTCTTTTTAACCTTTTTTCGTACCCTAGCGCTGGTTTTCGCCATGCCAATTCCTTACTTGGCTTGTGTCGCCGTCTTCTTGGCGGCGCCAATGATCTTGCGCGGACCCTTGCGGGTACGCGCGTTCGTGCGGGTTCGCTGTCCGCGCACGGGTAGCCCCCGGCGGTGCCGCACTCCTCGGTAGCAGCCCAGGTCCATCAACCGCTTGATGCTCATGGATACTTCCCGGCGCAGATCCCCCTCCACCGTGTATTTGCCCACCTCATCGCGCAAACGATCCATTTCGGACTCGCTCAAGTCCTTGATTTTTTTTGACCCATCTATCCCGGCAGCGGCGCAAATGCGGCGCGCCCGACTGCGCCCGATGCCGTAGATCGCTGTAAGCGCAATCACGGCATGTTGATGGTTCGGAATATTGACGCCTGCGATGCGGGCCATGCAAAGACTCCGAAAAATAGCAAACTTTAAATTATATCCATTATGCGCCTATTGCGCCAAGCAGAACGGCCCGAGCCCTTAACCCTGGCGTTGCTTGTGACGAGGGTCCGAGCAGATCACCCGCACCACCCGCTTGCGTCGCACGATCTTGCACTTGCGGCAGATTTTCTTCACCGACGCCTGGACCTTCATGATTAGCTCCTCGAAAGCTTGGGCATAAGTCCCCCCCGCTATGCTCCTCCTGGGGCTCCGCAGGCAGGGCTTATGCCCTCGACGGGCCCTACTTCGCCCGGAATACGATACGGCCGCGCGAAAGGTCGTAAGGGGTAAGCTCCACTGTTACCTTGTCCCCGGGCAAGATGCGAATGTAGTGCATCCGCATCTTGCCCGAGATGTACCCCAAAATCACATGTCCGTTTTCCAATCTCACGCGGAACGTGGCGTTGGGCAGGGTCTCCAACACCTCGCCCTGCATCTGAATCGTTTCTTCTTTGGCCATACGACCTAGCGCACCGGAAGCCCACTCTTCAGATTGGCCTTCTTGAGCAAACTCTCGTACTGGTGCGACATCACGTAGGCTTGGACCTGAGCCATAAAGTCCATGGTCACGACTACAATGATCAGCAGGGAGGTGCCGCCAAAATAGAACGGGACGTTCCATTTAAGAATCAAGAATTCCGGCAGCAGGCAGACCAGCGTCACGTAAATCGAGCCAGCCAGAGTAAGCCGCATCATGATCCGTTCGATGTAACGGGCGGTTTGCTCACCGGGGCGAATGCCAGGCACGAAAGCACCGCTTTTCTTGAGGTTGTCCGCCGTCTCCTTCGGGTTGAAGACCAGTGCGGTGTAGAAGAAGCAGAAGAAGATGATCGCCGCCGCATACAGCAACACATAAATCGGCTGGCCCGGGGACAGAGTAGCCGCGATGTCGCGCAGCCAGGTGACAGACTCATGGCTGCCGAACCAGCCGGCCAGGGTGGCCGGGAACAGGATGATGCTAGAGGCGAAAATGGGCGGAATGACACCCGCCATGTTCAACTTCAGCGGCAGGTGCGAGCTGGTGCCGCCGTAAATCCTGCGCCCAACCTGGCGTTTGGCATAGTTCACCAGTATCTTGCGCTGCCCCCGCTCCACGAACACCACCAGAGCGGTCACCGCCAGTGCCCCGACCAGCAGCATCAGCACAAGGGGAATGGAGAACGCCCCGGTGCGCGCCAGCTCCAGGGTCCCGCCAATGGCATGAGGCAGCCCCGCCACGATTCCGGCGAAGATGATCAGGGAAATCCCGTTGCCGATGCCCCGCTCGGTGATTTGTTCCCCGAGCCACATCAGGAACATCGTACCCGTGACCAGAGTGACAACGGTGGTAAAGCGGAACATAAGTCCCGGCTCAGGCACCAGACCTTGCTGCGCCTCCAGGGCTATCGATATGCCAATGCTCTGAAACGTAGCGAGGAGCAAAGTACCGTAGCGCGTGTACTGGGTGATCTTGCGGCGCCCTGCCTCACCTTCCTTCTTGAGCTGTTCCAGCTGCGGCACCACCACCGTTGCCAATTGCATGATGATGGAAGCCGAGATATAAGGCATGATGCCCAGGGCGAAAATGGTGAAGCGCGACAACGCCCCCCCGGAGAACATGTTGAACAGCCCGAGGATACCCCCTTGTTGGGAACGGAAGAGTTCTGCCAGCACGGCGGCATCGATGCCCGGGACGGGAATATGGGCGCCAATGCGGTAGACGATCAAAGCGCCGATCAGAAACCACAACCGACGCTTGAGATCGCCCATCTTGCCGGTCATGCCCAGCAATGATTCCCGGGTTGCTACCATGGAACCGGTCCTTAAGCCTCGATGCTGCCACCCGCGGCTTCGATTGCGGCCCGCGCCCCTTTCGTGACCTTGACGCCCCGCAGCCTCACCGCCCGGGTGATCTTGCCCGAAAGGATGACCTTCGCCCCGAGCGCCCGGTGCGGGACCACGCCTTCCTTCTTGAGGGTGTCTAGATCCACGCTGTCGACTCCTAGTTTGTCGATGGCGCTGAGCCGCACCTCGACCACGGCATTTTCGGTCGGTGAGTTAAAACCCCGTTTCGGCAGCCGCCGTTGCAATGGCATCTGCCCGCCCTCGAAACCCACCTTGTGATAGCCACCGGAGCGAGCTTTTTGGCCTTTATGACCTCGGCCCGAGGTCTTGCCCAGTCCGCTGCCGATGCCCCGCCCGACCCGACGACGCGGTCGCTTAGCGCCCGCCGCCGGCTTAAGATCGTTAAGCCGCATTCAATCCTCGCATTTAACCAGGTAGCTGACGCGGCGAATCATGCCCCGCACCGCCGGCGTGTCCTCCACTTCGACCGTGTGGTTGAGCCGCCTGAGCCCCAGACCGCGCACGCAAGCGCGATGTTCCTTCTTGGTCCCGATGAGGCTGCGCACTAGCGTGATCCGCAACCGCTTCCCGGCCCCGCTCATTTGGTCCGCTCCAGGATCTCTTCCACGCTCTTGCCACGCTTGGCGGCGATCTCGGAAGGCGCATGCACTGCAAGCAGCCCCTTAATTGTCGCCCGCACTACGTTATAAGGATTCGTAGAGCCGATAGACTTGGCCAAGATGTTGGTTACCCCCATGACCTCGAACACGGCCCGCATAGGGCCGCCGGCAATGATCCCCGTGCCCTCGGAGGCAGGTTTCATGTAGACCTTTGCAGCCCCGTGCCGTCCAACCACCGGATGATATAGCGTGCCGTTCTTGAGCTTGATCTTTACCATCTTGCGGCGCGCCTGCTCCATCGCCTTTTGCACTGCTACCGGGACCTCGCGCGCCTTGCCCTTTCCCATCCCGATTCCGCCGTCACCGTCGCCGACGACAGTAAGTGCCGCAAATCCCAGGAC
>NZ_DAIRTR010000009.1:0-36596 GCF_036803785.1 Pelomicrobium sp.
TGGGATAATCGTAGACAGCCAGTTGCACGATCGGCTCCCCGCGCTTCTTTTTCTCCATGAGCATGGGGATGGTGACCTTCTTGCGCTTTTGTTCGGTCGCTGCTTCTGCCACGGCTCGCTCCTCCGATGAGATGGGAAATTGGGATGTATCGGGTTCTAGCAAGCCATGTGCCAAACCAAAGTGTCGATTGGGGACAGAGACTTAACGCTCGGTGCGCAAGCTACCCATCCCTTTTCCGCGAGGGCCGGGTTTCCAATCGAAACATGGCGTGCGGATGGAAACAAGCCCCCGGCGGGTCACGCGGAGCGCTTAAGATCCCCTTTACCCGTACCCTCTCGCCGCGAATCGCCGCTGCGGTACAGCCCCCAGCGCCGGCGCCGCATCCACAGCGCCTTGCGGCCCACCCCCAGCATGGCGGCCAGCTCCATCTCGCTGTGGCTGTCCTGGTAGCGCCGCACCACCTCCTTCATGTACTCCTCCACGGGCAGAGGGCGGTCGAGGAACTCGCCGGCTGTCCCCGGAGCCGGGGCCGTCGTTCCCTTGGCGGGGGGATCTTCCAGGGAAAGGACGCTGCCTTCGGCCAATATGACGCTGCGCTCGATCAGGTTCTCCAGCTCGCGCACGTTGCCCGGCCAGTGGTAGCTGTAGAGGAAATCCCGCATGGCCGGGCTCATGCCGGTGATGCGCTTACCTAGCCGCCGGCTGTGCTCCTCGATGAAGTGCTGGGCCAAGATTTCCACGTCTCGGCCCCGCTCCCGCAGGGGCGGCACGTGGATGGTGATCACGTTGAGCCGGTAATACAGGTCGGCGCGGAACAGGCCTTGCTCCATGGCCTGCTTCAGGTCCCGGTTGCTCGCGGCGACGAAGCGGGCATCGGTGGCGTAGGTGTGCTTCGATCCCAGGGGGCGCACCTGCCGCTCCTGCAGCACCCGCAGGAGCTTCACCTGCAGATTGAGCGCGAGCTCGGAGATCTCGTCGAGGAATAGCGTCCCGCCGCTCGCTTCGCGAATCAAGCCCTCCGAGGCTGCCACCGCCCCGGTGTACGCGCCCTTGGCGTGGCCGAACAATTCGGACTCCAGGAGCTCGGCGGGGATCGCGCCGCAGTTGATGGGCACAAAGGGGCCCTCGGCGCGGGGGCTGGCGTAGTGGATCGCCTGGGCCACCAGCTCCTTGCCCGTACCGCTTTCCCCCTCGATCAGCACGTTGGCGTCCGAGGCGGCCACTCGGCGGATCATGTCCAGCACGCGCAGGATGCCTTCGCTTTCCCCAATGATGCGGCGGCTCGAGTAGACGCGCTTGAGGCTGCGCTTGAGCATCGCGTTCTCTTTGCGCATGCGCTGCTCGTCCAAGGCCCGTTCCACCGAATACAGGAAGTCGTCGTTGTTGAACGGCTTGATGATGTAGTCGGTGGCGCCGGTGCGCAGTGCCTCGATGGCGCTCTCGATGGAAGAGTAGCTGGTCATCAGAATCACCGGCGTGTCTTGGCCCGCTTCGCGCAGCGCCCGCAGCACGTCGATGCCGCTGCGGTCCGGTAAGCGCAGGTCGCTCACTACCAGGTCGAAGGCTTCGCTCTGGGCACGCTCCAGCCCCGCCGCGGCAGTGGTGACAAACGCGCTTTCGTAGCCGGCGATGCGCAGCATGCACTGGATGCATTCGCCGACGCCCAGGTCGTCGTCGATCACCAGAATGCGCTCGTCGCGGGCGCGGATCTTCAGGTTGGAATGGTTCATTCCCGTCGCTTCCACAGGGGCAATTCGATGTAGAACCGGGCGCCCTTACCGTAGGTACTCTCGGCTCGCATGCGGCCGCCGTGCTCGTGGACGATTTCGTTGCTGATGGTGAGTCCGAGCCCGGTACCTTCCCCCCGCGCCTTGGTGCTGAAGAAGGGGTCGAACAGCTTCGGAAGGTGTTCGGGGCGGATGCCGGGCCCATCGTCCTGGATCATGATCTCCACCTGCTCGTTTCCCGGCCGCCGGGTAGTGACCAGGATACGCCCGCGCCCCTCCATGGCCTGCACCGCGTTGGCGAGGACGTTGAAAAACACCTGCAGCAGCTCCCGGGGGTTTGCGCGCACCACCGCCGCCGGATCCTTGTGGTGTTCCACCACCACCTCCCGGTAGGTGCGCTCGTGGCGCACCAGCACGAGGGCTTCCTCCAGGACGCCATCCACGGCCACGGGGCGCCGGGGCTCGGTGGCGGCTCGGGAAAAGCCGGAGAGCTGGCGCGAGATCTCCAGGATGCGGCGCACATTGGCCGAGATGCTGGCGAGACCCCGTGCCAGCACTTCGGGATCGCGCCGGCCTTCGGTCTCGAGGATCTGCAGCATGGAGTGGATCGCCGCCAGGGGATTGCTGATCTCGTGGCACACCCCGGCCAGCATGAAGCCCAGGGAGGCGAGCCGCACGGTTTGGGCGTGCTCGGTCTCCAGCTCGGCGAGGCGCGTCTCGTCGGTAATGATCAGCACCGCGCCGCTGGCGATGGGGCGCAGCCACACCCGCTCCACCACCTCCTTGCCTTCCGTCTGGCGGGTGACCAGCGCCTCCTGGGCTTCTCTCAGCTCGCCCCGCAGAGCGGTGGCGTACTCGGGCAGCGCCTCATGCAGCGAAGGAGGCGAGTGGGGATCGGGGCGTAGGCCCCGCTGCTCCATTGCGGCGTTGGCGCACACCACCCGCCCTTCCTCGTCCAGGAGCACGGCCGGCCAGGGCAGGGCGTGCAGCACCGGGAACAGGGTGGGGTGGAAGACGGGTTCGGTCTTGGGCATCCGGCGCTCCGAGGGCTCGGGGGCCTTTGCGCTTCGGCGCTCGTCCGAGGTCGTCGATCGGGCCATGGTTTTATACCTCGGCCGGAGCGCGCGCTCGCTCGATGCGCCGCTCGTCGATGGGCCAGCACAGGCCTGCCGCCACCAGGCTCAGCCCGAGGGCGAAGAGCCACACCGCCTGGTACGAGCCGGTAAGATCGAAGACGTAACCCCCGTACCAGGCGCCCAGGAAGCTGCCCACTTGATGGCCCAGGAAAGCGATGCCGAACAGGGTAGACAGGAAATTGACGCCGAAGATCTGGGCCACGAGCCCGTTAGTGAGGGGCACGGTGCCGAGCCAGGTGAAGCCCATCACGGCGGCGAAAGCGTACACCGACAGGGCCGTGACGGGCACCAGCAGGAACACGCCGATGGCCGCCGCCCGCACCAGGTAGATCGTGGCGAGAAGGTTCTTCTTGCTACGGCGGTTGCCCAGCAGCCCGAAAGCGTAGGAACCCAAGATGTTGAGCGCCCCCACGAGGGCAAGCGCCGTCATGCCCGTTGCCGCCGTCATACCCCGGTCCAGGAGGTAGGCTGGAAGGTGCAGCATGATGAAGAGGGTCTGAAAGCCGCACACCAGGAAAGACAGGGTGAGATACCAGAATCCCCGGTGGGCTCGGGCCTCCGCCAACGCCTGGGAGAAATTGAGGGCGCCACCGGCGCCAAACCCCGCCGGGCGCCCAGCCAGGGCAGCGGCGAGGGGCACAATCAGGGCGGAGGAGAGCGCCATGACCGCAAGCGCCCACTGCCAGCCCAGACTATCGATCAGGAACTGGCCGTAGGGCAGCAGGGCGAACTGGCCGAAGGAGCCGCCCGCTCCCACGAGCCCCAGGGCGGCAGAGCGGGTGCGGTCGTCGAAGGCGCGGCCCACCACTCCCATCACCACGCCGAAGCTGGTGCCGGAGAGGCCCAGGCCCACCAGGAGACCCGCACTCAACGCGAATTCCGTGCCGCTTGCGGCGAGGGCCATGGAGGCGAGCCCCGCTGCGTAACAGGCACCGCCAACCACGAGCACCCGCCCCGCGCCGTAGCGGTCGGCGATGGCGCCGGCGAAGGGCTGGGCCAGCCCCCACACCAGATTCTGCAAGGCAATGGCGAAGGCGAAGGTCTCCCGCCCCCAGCCGAGCGCGACGGTCATGGGCGGCAGGTACAGGCCGAAGGACTGGCGTATGCCCAGCGCCAGCATGAGGATCAAGCTCCCGCAGATTAGGACTCCCCGCGGGTCATACCCCGGTCGCAGCCTCACCCTTTCATCCTCCTCGGGCGATCGAGCCCGCTTGCCTGCTTTCTTGGTCCCCCGCCCGAGCGTGCCCCTCCGAGACAGGCTTTTTTTTGGGAATGCAATCGCTTACATTATATACACACTCGCGTTTTTCCCTCGCCGATCGAGCGGCGAGCAAAAAGAGCGGCCGGGAACGCGTCCCCGGCCGAAGCCTCACGACAGGGAGGAGGAAGCCGTTACCTGACAAACGTTCGTGGACGCAGCGCGAGCGTTGCCTTCACGCCGCCGAATCCAATCGGTCGTAGTCGATATACCGGAAACGGGGTTCGTGATTGGGCGTGCCGCTGAGCGCACCGCATTCCCGGGCAGGCTGCCAATGCACCACCTCTTCGATCTTTCCGGCCAGGGCAAAATCCTTGTCGGTGAGACCGCCCGCCTTGTGGGTCATCAGCCGCACCGTGACCGTCCCATAGGCAAGGCACACCTCCGGGTGGTGCCACGCTGCTTCGGCCAGGTGGCCGATGGCGTTGGCCACCATGAGGCTCGCCTTCCAGCCGCTTGTCCGATAGCGGCGGCACAGCCGGCCGTGCTCCACGGACCAGAACGGCAGTTCGGTGGCGAGCCGGATACGGGCCTCGTCCTCCGTGTAGAGCTTTAGTGTCCCCTGGCTTTGCATCGGTCGTCCTTCCCTCCCGGTCGCAAGCCTAGCCGCGGATCGGCTTACAGTCGCGCATGCAGCGCTCATTGTGCACATCCGGCCGATCGTCCAGGATGAAGCCGTTGCGGTTGGGCATCTGGATCGTGGGCATGGTCTGGGCGTTCATGACGAAATTGTCTGGAATGAGCCCATTCAGGTACAGGATATAGGCCGACACCGCGTAGACTTCGTCGCTCGTCAAGGTCTGGGGCCGATCCATGGGCATCGCCCGGCGGATGTAGTCGAAAAGGATCGGCGCGTAGGGATACATGCTGCCCGGGGTGAGCACCCGCTGGTTGGTGGTGAAGGAGTTGATGCCCCCCACCATGGTCCCGAACTGAGGCCCGCCCTTGGCGTCCGGCCCGTGGCAGGCCGCGCACTTCGCCTCGTAGACCTGTTTGCCCTGGGCCACCGTACCGCTGCCCGGGGGCAGTCCCTTGCCGTCGGGGGTGCGAATATCGATGTTCCACGGTGCGATGTCCGCTTCACTGATGGGCTTGCCGTAGGCCACCGGGGGCTTGGCCGGTTTGGCCTCGGTCATGGAAGCTTTCATTTGCTCCACGGTGGCGCAGCTTGTCACCGCCAATGCGGCCGCTAAGGCCACGATCAGGTTACGCGACCGCATTTTTCACCTCCCCTGCGCTGTTGATGGCCCACGGAAAGATTCCGTTGTGGTGTTGAACGAATCCGGTCAGCGCCCGGACTTTGCCGATCTGCTCCACCGTCGGCTGCACGTAACCGGTGGAGTCCACCGCCCGGCTGGCGATGACGGCGGGCGCGCCGTCCCATTTCCAGCGGAAGCGGAAACGGGTGAGGCATTTGTCGAAGATGGGCTCTTCCAGCTGAGCTTGGTGCCAGTTGCGGCCCCCATCCACCGTCACATCCACGGCGGTGATCTTGCCGCGCCCGGACCAGGCGAAACCGACGATCTCGTACAGGCCCGGCCCTTTCAGCTTCATCCCTCCGGAAGGATTGGTGATAACCGACTTGCACTCCATCACGAAGCTGAATTGGCGCCACTTGCCGCCCGGCATGGGGTCGGTATAGCGGGCCGTTTCGCTCCGGAAGTGCCAGGGCTGGTCCCCCACTTTGATACGCCGCAGCCACTTGACCGATACGTTGCCCTCCCAGCCGGGAATGAACAGGCGCAGGGGATAGCCCTGCTCGGGACGGAGCATCTCTCCTCCCTGGCCGTACACCAGGAGGCAGTCGTCCAGCACTTTCTCGATGGGAATGCTGCGGGTGTGGGCCGAGCCATCGGCACCCTCGAAGAGGACCCACTTGGCGCCGGGCAGCACGCCCGCTTCGTCCAGGAGCCAGGACACGGGAATCCCGGTCCACTGGGTACAGGAGAGCAGCCCGTGACTTTGCTGTACCGTAGGGGAGGCCGCTTTGGTCCAGTCGGTCAGGGTGTTGCCCGAGCACTCCAGGAAATAGAACTTGGACACGGAGGGGTAGCGGGTGATGTCTTCCATGGTGAAGACCAGGGGCTGCTTCACCATGCCGTGGATCACCAGGCGATGGGTGGCCGGATCGATGTCAGGGGTGCCCGCGTGGTGGCGCTCGAAGTTAAGGCCGTTGGGGGTGATAATGCCCGTCTGATGCTGCAGCGGCGTCATGCTCCAGTCGGAAAAGTTCTGACGGTTCTTGAACACGGAGCTGCGCTCGCGGAAGACGTGGGCCTCGTATTTCGAGGGCATCCCGTACATTTCCTGGGGAATGGGCCGTCCCATGGACTGGTTGCTCGGGGGAATGGAAAGGGCGGCGGCGCGGGCGACGCCCGTGCCGGCCACCATGGCTCCCCCGGCTGCCAGGGCGCCTCCGGCGAAGGCCAGGCTTCCCCGGATGAAGTTTCGCCGGCTGGGAGATCGGGGCACGATATCGCCTTCGGGGCTCGCTCCCAAGGCGCGAGGATCGGCAACGACGCCTGAGCGTTTCGGCATGGACTGTCCTCCTCTCGATGGCCATTCACAGGCTGTCCCGCTGCGCAGGACAACCTTTTGTCTTTACACCTTCTTTTGGCGGCCCGGACGACGCGGCGGGCAAACGCCTACCGTTTCGGCCCGAAACCCCTGCAAACGGCTGAGCATTTCGCATGCCATGCCCCCTCGGACCAGACATGTCCTTGTTGCTCAAGGAAAAGCTTTTTTCGAGGGGCGAGAGGAGTCCCCCCCGGAGCGGGTGCGGTTCCCTTAACGAAACGCGAAAGAAGGGGGCGTGTTGCGGATGGAAACGAACCGTCCCCGGCCCACGCCGTCACCGGGGCGTGACGGCGTGCCTGGGGGAAGAGAAGCGCGTCAGCGCGAACCGTTGGGGCGGGAGACGCCTTCCGCCCACGGGCAGTCGTGGCATAGCTGCCGACCGGGGCAACGGCCTTGCCGGCGCATGAGGCAGGCCCCTCTCTCGTGGCCCAGCCGCACCGCCAAGGTCGCCGGGTCGAAGGCGGGGAGCAAGGGGGTGGCCCAGCCGAGAAGCCTTGAAATGGGATTGCGCATGGAAGCGTTCCTCCAATCCTTTCGTGAAAAAAAGGTTACCCTTTCCATCGCGCCAGCGATTTGATCTCGATCAAAAAGCCGCAGTTGTCGGCAACGGCCTACGTGCTGGAAGCTCGCCCCGGACGGTATGCGTCCAACACCTCGGCCAGGGCGTGGAAGAGGTCGATGGAGGCATCGATTTCTTCTTTGTTAATGGACACGCTCTCCACGTTGATGCCGAGGGGCAGGTGGGCGTAGGCTTCGTGGGAGAGGATTTCCCGCAGGTTTGCCTGGCAGATCTCGATGGATTTGGCGAGGGGACGCGGCGCCGTGAGAATCGCCCGTTCGGTCGCCTGCGGCACGGCGATGCCCAGCCACTTGATGAAGTTCATGGTCTTCTCCCGGCCGCAGGGGGCGAAGGTGAGCACCACCCGCCGGGGCTCGGCCCCGCGTTCGCGGCATTCCCGGGCGTAGTCGGTGAGCATGCGCACCGTGGGCTCGGCATGGTAGACCGCCTGGGAGATGAAGAAGCGGCAGCCGCTTTCGGCCTTGGCCAGCATGCGCTGACTCTCGCTGTGGGCTCCCGCGTGCCGCTCGGCGATGGCCACCCCGCCCAAGGTAAAGCCCGCCCCATGGGCCGCGGCGAGTTCCATGGCGTGCAGCAGCGAGATGGCGCCGTCGCTGGCGCCCCTGGAGGTGGCGCGGCCCACCAGGGAAAGGTGTCGCACCCGATAGAGGTGGGCGGTCTCCTCCAGCCACGCCCGCCATTCGGCTTCGGTCGCCTGGCCGATGCACTTGTAAGTGACCACGGGCAGCCCCGTGAGAGAGGAGAGCAGCCCAGAATAGACCCGGGAGTCGATGGTGCGTTGGAACGGGAAGGGCCGCGGTACCGGCGTGCGCCCGCTCTCGTCCTGGATGTCGTAGACTACCAGGCCGTCCAGAGGGAGCCCTCTCACCCGTTCGTGCAGCCGGCTCGCGGCGGTGCGCACCACCTCTTCGGGCGAATCCTCCCGGGGCGGCGTCGTTCCGTAGAGGAAGACCCGCTCCCGCGGATCGAGCAGCTTCACCCTGAGATCCATGCTCAATAGCGGTAGTGGTCGGGTTTGTAGGGTCCTTCCTTCGGCACGCCGATGTAGCGGGCCTGCTCGTCGGTCAGCTCGGTGAGCTGGGCATCCAGCTTCTTGAGCTGCAGCCGCGCCACTTTTTCGTCGAGCCGCTTGGGCAGCATGTAGACGCCCACCGGGTAGCGCTCGGTGTGGGTGTAGAGCTCGATCTGGGCGAGCACCTGGTTGGCGAAGGAGGAGCTCATCACGTAGGACGGATGGCCAGTGGCGCAACCCAGGTTTACCAGCCGCCCTTCGGCGAGCAGGATGATGCGCTTGCCGTCGGGAAATATGACGTGATCCACCTGGGGTTTGATGTTCTCCCATGGGTACTGGCGCAGGCTGGCTACATCGATCTCGTGGTCGAAGTGGCCGATGTTGGCGACGATCGCGTTGTGCTTCATGCGCCGCATGTGCTCGTGGGTGATCACGTTGATGTTGCCGGTGGCGGTGACGAAGATGTCTGCCTTGTCGCAGGCGTAGTCCATGGTCACCACCCGGTAGCCTTCCATGGCCGCCTGGAGTGCGCAGATGGGATCGATTTCGGTCACCCACACTTGCGCTTGCAGGCCCCGCAGCGCCTGGGCGCTGCCCTTACCTACCTCGCCGAAGCCGCACACCACCGCCACCTTGCCCGCGATCATCACGTCCGTGGCGCGCTTCAAACCGTCTACCAGGGATTCGCGGCAGCCGTAGATGTTGTCGAACTTGCTCTTGGTCACCGAGTCGTTGACGTTGATGGCCGGAAACAGCAGCCGTCCCTCCTTCTGCATCTGGTACAGCCGGTGCACGCCGGTGGTGGTCTCCTCGGTCACCCCTTTGATGTTGCGGGCGAGGGTCGCGTACCAGCCGGGCTTGGCGGCCAGACGCTTCTTGATGGCGCTATAGAGGGCCCGCTCTTCTTCACTCTTGGGGTCGGCGAGCACGGATGGATCCTTTTCCGCCGCCACGCCCAAGTGCACGAGCAGGGTCGCGTCGCCCCCGTCGTCCAGGATCATGTTGGGGGTGCCTCCGTCCGCCCACTCGAAGATGCGGTGGGTGAATTCCCAGTATTCGTCCAGCGTTTCGCCTTTGTAGGCGAATACCGGCGTGCCCCCAGCGGCGATGGCTGCAGCGGCATGGTCCTGGGTGGAGAAGATGTTGCAGGAGGCCCAGCGCACCTCCGCCCCCAGGGCCTTGAGGGTCTCGATCAGCACCGCCGTCTGGACGGTCATGTGAAGCGAGCCCGCAATGCGGGCGCCGCGCAGGGGCTGCTGCCGGGCGTACTCTTCCCGGATCGCCATGAGGGCGGGCATCTCGCTCTCGGCGATGGCGATTTCCTTGCGCCCCCAATCGGCGAGCTGGAGGTCGGCCACCCGGAAGTCGTTGAAGTCGGGATTGGGAACTGCGCTCATAGCCCTTTCTCCGCTAAAAATAAAGCGCTCGCACCTCATCGAGATGCGAGCGCCGTTGATTTCCCTGAGCCTGGCCGCTCATCCCGGGAAGGGGGGCGGTCGCAGCGCTCCTCAGTGAAGGCAAAGTATAGCGAACGTCGGTGCCGGACGGAACCCGTTCACGCCACGGCGGGCGCCTTGATTCCTGCATCGGCCCGCAGGGCTTCCGCCTTGTCGGTCGCCTCCCAGGTGAACTCCGGTTCATCCCGGCCGAAATGGCCATAGGTGGCGGTGCGCGTATAGATCGGTCGCAATAGATCCAAGGCTTGGATGATGGCCCGGGGGCGCAGATCGAAGTGCCGCTCGATCAACTTCACGATCCGCTCGTCGGGAATGCGGCCGGTGCCGAAAGTGTTCACCATGAGGGAGACGGGTTTCGCCACCCCGATGGCGTAGGCCACCTGGACCTCACACTTGCTGGCGAGCCCCGCCGCCACGATGTTCTTCGCCACGTAGCGCATGGCATAGGCGCCCGAGCGGTCCACCTTGGAGGGATCCTTGCCGGAGAACGCTCCGCCGCCGTGCCTGGCGTAGCCGCCGTAGGTGTCCACGATGATTTTGCGTCCCGTGAGGCCACAATCACCCATGGGGCCACCCACGACGAAACGGCCAGTGGGGTTCACCAGGTAGCGGGTGTCGGCATTGATCAGCTCCTTGGGCAGCACGGGCTTGACGATCTCTTCTACCACCGCTTCGGTGATGGCGGCATGGGAGATGTCAGGCGCATGCTGGGTGGAGATCACCACCGTTTCAACGTGCACCGGGCGCCCGTTCACGTAGCGCACGGAAACCTGGGACTTGGCGTCGGGCCGCAGCCACGGCAGGCGCCCGTCTTTGCGCAGCTCCGCCTGGCGCTGCATGAGCCGATGGGCATAGAAGATGGGCACGGGCATCAACTGGGGCGTCTCGTCGCAGGCGAAGCCGAACATGAGACCCTGGTCCCCGGCGCCCTGGTCCAGCTCTTGCTCCTTGCTCCGGTCCACCCCCCGGGCGATGTCGGGCGACTGCCGGTTGAAAGCGGTGAGTACCGCGCAGGTCTGGTAGTCGAAGCCGATCTCCGAGCTGTCGTAGCCGATGCGCTTGATCACGCTGCGGGCGATTTGGTTGTAGTCCACCACTGCCCGGGTAGTGATCTCACCCGACATGACCACCAGGCCGGTGGCCGTCAGGGTCTCGCATGCTACCCGGGCGTTCGGGTCCTGCGCTAAGATAGCGTCCAGCACGGCGTCCGAGATCTGGTCGGCCATTTTGTCGGGATGGCCTTCCGACACGGATTCAGAGGTAAAAAGAAATTCGTTCATCGTTTTCTGCGGCAAGGGTTCTGGCCAGGGCCCAAAAAAGGTTAATAGGATAGCAGAGTCCCCCTCCGAGTTGCACGGTGGGTCCATGCTGAGACCCTTGTTGGGCTGGGCGGCCTACCTTCCCCTGAGCTGGCTCCATGCCATCGGCGGCGTGATCGGGCGGGGCGTGTACCTGTCCTCTCCCCGCTATGCCAGGCGCTTGCGGGAAAACCTGAAGGCGAGCGGCGTGTGCCCTGAGCCGCAGGCCTACCGTCGACTTTTGCGCCGCACGGTGGCGGAGGCCGGCAAGGCGGTGGCGGAGCTCCCCAAGGTATGGTTCGGTGATCCCGGGCGGGCGGATGCCCTGGTGCGGGAGTGTCGGGGCTGGGAGCACGTGGAGGCGGCCCTGGCGGCGAAACGGGGGCTGATCCTGCTCACGCCCCACCTGGGCTGTTTCGAGATCGCGGGGCTTTACCTCTCCCGACGGCTGCCCATGACCATCCTGTACCGGCCACCCCGGGTGCGCTGGCTCGAGCCCCTGATGATCGCCGGACGCGCCCGCGGCCGGGCGAAGCTCGCCACCACTGACTTGCGGGGCGTGCGCCAGCTCCTCAAGGCGCTCAAACGGGGCGAGGCGATCGGCGTACTGCCTGACCAAGCCCCGGGCCGGGGCGACGGGGTGTGGGCACGGTTTTTTGGCCGACCCGCCTATACCATGACCTTGGTGGGACGGCTGGCGGAGAGCACGGGTGCCCCGGTGTTGATGGTGTTCGCCCGGCGGCTCCCCCGGGGAGCGGGCTACCGCTTGAGCTTGACGCCCCTGCCGCCCCTGCCGGCGGATCCGGTCCAGGCGGCGGAAAGGCTGAACGCCGCGGTGGAAGCCCTGGTGAGGCAGTGCCCGGAGCAGTACTTGTGGAGCTACAACCGCTACAAGGTACCTCCCGGGGTGGCACCGCCGCTCGCGCAAGGAGGAAGAAAGAAGGACCCTGAGGGTGGATAAACGAGCTGCTGCCCTGCGGGCAGCTGTGATCGGCGTGGGGTACCTGGGGCGCTTGCATGCCCAGAAATACGCAGCGCTGGATGGGGTGGAACTGGTCGCCGTGGCAGACGCCGACCCGCAACGGGCGAGACAAGTGGCCGCCGAGCTGGGCACCCGCCCCGTCGACGATTTCCGAGCCCTGCTCGATGGGCAGATCCATCTCGCCTCCATCGTGGTGCCCACGGAGCATCACTACGACGTGGCCCGGGCCTGCCTGGAGGCGGGAGTGCACGTGCTGGTGGAGAAGCCGGTGACGGAAACGCTGGCCCAGGCCCAGGCGCTGCAGGCGCTCGCCGAGCGTCGCCGCCTCACGCTGCAGGTGGGACACCTGGAGCGGTTCAACCCCGCTTTCCTAGCGGCGCGGGAGATAGTGCGCGAGCCCCTGTTCATCGAATCTCATCGCCTCGCCCCGTTCAAGCCCCGGGGGACCGACGTGGCGGTGACTTTGGACCTCATGATCCACGACATCGATCTCATCCTGGATCTGGTGGCGAGCCCGGTGGCGGAGGTGCGCGCCTCGGGGACGCCGGTGCTCACCGACGAAATCGACATCGGCAACGCCCGCATCGAGTTCGAAAACGGCTGCGTCGCCAACGTCACGGCGAGCCGGGTATCCCAGAAAGCCATGCGCAAGCTGCGGATCTTCCAGCCCGACGCCTATGTCACGGTGGACACTCTGACGCATCGGCTGACCGTGGCCCGCCGGGAGCCGGGCAGCGGGCTGGCCGAGGCGAGACTTCCCATCCGGGTCGAGGAGCAGCGGTTCGACACACCCGATCCCCTCGCCGCCGAGATCCGGGATTTCGTCGCTTGCGTGCGGGAGGGCCGCCGGCCCGCGGTGGGCGGGGCGGAGGGCCGGCGGGCGTTGGAGGTGGCGCTCGCCATCACCCAGGCCATGGGCCGCTCCAGAAGACGGGCGGGGAGGATGGAGGCCGGATGAACATTCCCATGGTGGACCTGAAGGCGGAATACCGCGAGCTGGGCGCCGAGATCGAGCAGGCGGTGGGCGCCGTGCTCGCCTCGGGCCATTTCATCCTGGGCCCCCAGGTCCAGGCGCTGGAGCGGGAGGTGGCGGCTTATTTGGGGGTGAAACACGCCGTCGCCGTGGCCTCCGGCACCGACGCCCTCCACCTCGCCCTACGGGCAGCCGGCGTCCAGCCGGGCGACGAGGTGATCACCAGCGCCTTCACCTTCATCGCCACCGCGGAGGCGATCTCCTATCTCGGCGCGCGGCCCGTATTCGTGGATATTCATCCCGGGACGTTCAATCTGGACCCCGAAGGCGTGGAGGCGGCGGTGACCGAACGCACCCGGGCCATCCTGCCGGTGCATCTCTACGGCCAGGCGGCGGACATGGGGCCGATCTTGGCCGTGGCGCGCCGCTGGGGGCTCAAGGTGATCGAGGACTGCGCCCAGTCCTTCGGCGCCGACTATCAGGGCCGCAAGACGGGTGCCTTGGGGGACGCGGGCTGCTTCTCCTTCTATCCCAGCAAGAACCTGGGGGCCTACGGGGACGGGGGCATGGTGGTGACCGACGATGAGGCCCTGGCGGAACGGGTCCGGGTGCTGAGGGACCACGGCAGTCGGGTGCGCTATCACCATTCGGTGGTGGGCTACAACAGTCGCCTGGACGAACTGCAGGCGGCCATCTTGCGAGTGAAGTTGCAACGCATCGACGCGCTGAACGCCCGACGCCGGGAGGCGGCGGCAGGCTACACGGCGCGGTTTGCGGGCAGCCCGATCGCCCCACCGGCCGAGGCGGGCCACGGCCGCCACGTCTATCACCAGTACACGGTGAGGTGCGCGCGGCGCGACGCCGTCCGGGACGCTCTGAACCAGGCGGGCATCGCCAGCGCGATTTACTACCCGATTCCCCTCCACCGCCAGGAGGTCTACCAGGCGGACTACCGGGACCTGAGCCTCCCCCGCACCGAAGCCGCGGCCCGGGAAGTGCTATCCCTTCCCATGCATCCCTATCTCACCCCGCAGCAGGTGGACCGGGTCTGCGCGACGGTGCTGGCGGCGGTAGGGTGAGGCCTTGGCCTCCTCGATCCACTCCACCGCCCTGATCGCGCCGGGGGCGCGCCTCGCGGCCGGCGTGCGGGTGGGTCCTTACGCCGTGATCGAGGAGGATACGGAAATCGGCGAGGGCTGCACCATCGCCGCCCACGCGGTCATCAAGCGCTACACACGCCTGGGTCCCCGCAACCACATCGGCGAGCACGCGGTGATCGGCGGCGAGCCCCAGGACTTCAAGTTCAAGGGCTGGCCGAGCGCTGTGGTCATCGGGGAGGGCAACGTTTTGCGCGAAGGGGTCACGGTACACCGGGGCAGCACCGAAGGGGCCGTGACCCGCATCGGCGACGGGTGTTTCCTCATGGCGGGAAGCCATGTGGGCCACGATTGCTCCCTCGGAAACCAGGTGATCCTGGCCAACGGGGCCTTGGTGGCGGGATTCGTCACCGTGGGCGAGCGGGCCTTTGTGTCCGGCCACGTGGCGATCCACCAGTTTTGCCGAGTCGGTCGGCTCGCCATGCTGGGGGGGCTTGCTCGCATCTCCCAGGATGCCCTGCCCTTCGTCATCACCGAGGGCTCGCCGGCCCGGGCCCGGGGCCTGAACCTCGTGGGGCTCAAGCGGGCCGGCGTCCCCGAAGAGGACATCCGGGCACTGAAGCGCGCCTACCGGACGCTGTTCCTCTCGGGACTCCTGCTGGAGCAGGCCCTGGCGGCCCTCGACGAGTCTTCCTCGCCCCTGGTGGCGGAGCTCATCCGCTTCATCCGGGAGTCCAGGCGGGGCATCACCCGTGGCGGACGCTGAGCTGAAGCGGCGGCCCGGTGCCCGCGCCGCGAGCCTATTTTGCTTACCCGCGCGGGTAGGGCGGGGAACGGACTAATGCCATGTGGGCCCGGCTGGGGGTTGCCACCCTGTGGCTGCTGCACTTTCTGCCCTGGCCGCTGCTCGCGGCCTTGGGCGGCGCTCTGGGCCGCCTCGCCTACCGGCTGGCCGGAGCGCGCCGCCGGGTGACCCTCACCAACCTGCGGCTTTGCTTTCCATCCCTGGCGGAGGCAGAGCGGGAGCGGCTCGCCCGGCGCCACTTCGAGGCGTTGGCAGTGGCGGTGCTGGCCGAAGGCATCGCCTGGTGGGGCTCCAAGGCCCGGCTCAAGCGCCTGGTGAGCTTAGAGGGGGTGGAGCACTGGCATCGCCTCCAAGGGCAACCCGTCATTCTGCTGGTCCCCCATTTCGTCGGGCTTGACATTGGGGCGGTCCGCCTCGCGGCCGACTGGCCTGCCTGCGCCATGTACCGCACTCAAAGCAATCCGTACATCGACCGGCTGCTGAGGCGCGCCCGCACCCGGTTCGAGCCGGTCACGCTGGTGTCGCGCCGAGACGGCATCCGGGGATTGGTCGCCGCCCTCCGTAAGGGGCTGCCCTTGTACTATCTACCGGACCAGGATTACGGCGCCCGGGATGCCCTTTTCGTGCCGTTTTTCGGCGTTCCCACCGCCACCGTGACGGGCTTGAGCCGGCTGGCCCGCCTGACCGGGGCCAAGGTGTTGCCCGTGGTGACCCGGCAACTTCCCCGTGGGCGCGGCTACCGCATCCAAATCGGTCCCCCTTGGGAGGACTTCCCTGGGGAAAGCGTGGAGGCGGACACCCGGCGCATGAATGCCTTCATCGAGGCGCGGATCCTGGAAATGCCGGAACAATACTTCTGGCTCCACAAGCGCTTCAAGACCCGGCCGCCGGGGCAGGCGCCGGTCTATTAGGGGAAGCCGGGGAGGCAAGGAGTAGAATAGCGTTTCGATGAGCCCCAATCCCGCTGCCGCACCCGCGGCCCCCCGGATGGCCCTTGCGCGTGTGCCCGAGCCGGAGCTGATGGACGATCCCGCCCAGGCCCAGGCCTACGCCGAGGCGGACTTTTCCGAGCCCCATCAAGCCTTCGTGGAGCATTTCCGCCGCCGCTTCCCCGCCTTCGCCGGCGGGCGGGTGGTGGATCTGGGCTGCGGTCCGGCGGACGTGACCCTCCGCTTCGCGCGGGCCTTCCCGAGGGCGCACCTCCTGGGCGTGGATGGGGCGCGGGCCATGCTCGCCCTGGCGCAGGAGGCGGTGGCGCGGGCGGGCCTTGAGGAACGCATCCGCTTTGCCTGGCTTCGGCTGCCCGCACCGGCCCTTCCCCGCGGGTTCGATGCGGTCATCAGCAATAGCCTCCTGCACCACTTGGCCGATCCCCAGACCCTCTGGGCGGCGGTGGGTCAGGCGGCCCGTCCGGGAGCGCCGGTGCTGGTCATGGACCTGATGCGGCCCGCAGCCGAGGCCGAGCTTGAGCGCTTGGTGGCGACCTACGCCGCTGAAGTCCCCGAAATCCTGCGCCGGGATTTCCGCAACTCCCTGCGGGCCGCCTATCGCCCGGAAGAGGTGCGGGCCCAACTCGCTCAGGCGGGGCTTGGCGGTTTTTCTGTGGAAGCGGTGAGCGACCGCCACCTTCTCGTGTGGGGCAGCGCTCCGGGCTGACGTTTCATGCGACTGCGCTTCACCAAGATGCAGGGGCTGGGCAACGACTTCGTCGTGCTCGACGGGGTGCGCCAGCCCGTCGTCCTCACCCGGGAGCAGCTGCGGCGCCTGGCCGACCGCCATTTCGGCGTGGGCTGCGACCAGATCCTCCTGGTGGAGCCGCCGTCGCACCCGGAGGTGGATTTCCGCTACCGGATCTTCAACGCCGACGGCAGCGAAGTGGAGCAGTGCGGCAATGGCGCGCGGTGCTTCGTGCGTTTCGTGCATGAAAAAGGCCTGACCACCAAGCGGGAGATCCGGGTGGAGACCCGCTCGGGGGTCATCGTGCCCCGGCTGGAGGCCGACGGTCAGGTGACGGTGGAGATGGGCATCCCTCGCTTCGAGCCCCGGGACGTGCCCTTCCTGGCCGAGGGCCGTGCCCTCACTTATCCCCTGGAAGTGGACGGCGCGGTGCGGGAAGTGAGCGTGCTTTCCATGGGCAATCCCCACGCGGTGCAGATCGTGGAAGACGTGGACGCGGCGCCGGTGGAGCGGGAAGGACCGCTGATCGAGCGCCATCCCCGTTTCCCCGAACGAGTGAACGCGGGCTACATGCAGGTGTTGGACCGGCGCCACGTGCGGTTGCGCGTCTACGAGCGGGGGGCCGGGGAGACCCTAGCCTGCGGCACCGGGGCGTGTGCGGCGGTGGTGGCGGGCATCCAGCGGGGCCGGCTCGATCCCGAGGTCGAGGTGTTGACTCGGGGAGGGCGGCTTATCATCCGCTGGGAAGGCGAGGGCCGCCCAGTGTGGATGACCGGGCCGGCCCAGACCGTGTTCGAAGGCGAGATTGAGATCGAATAGACGGAAGTAAAGGGGAGAATGCAATCCATGATGCCGATGAATCCCGACGACGTGGCGCGCTACCTCAAGGACCATCCGGAGTTCTTCGAACGCTACGCAGAGCAGATGGCGGAGATCTACGTGCCCCATCCCCATGGGGGCCGCGCCATCCCTCTGTCGGAGCGTCAGATGCTCGCCTTGCGGGAGAAGAACAAGCTGCTGGAAGAGAAGCTGCGGGAGCTGATCGGCTTCGGCGAGGAGAACGACGCCATCGGGGAGAAAATGCACCGCCTGAGCCTGGCCTTGATGGCAGCACCAGACCTGGCTTCGGCGCTCTACGTTCTTGCCTTCAACTTGCGGGAAGATTTCGGCGTGCCCCATGTGGCGATGCGCGTGTGGGGCGTGGAGAGGGATTCCCTGGACCTGCCGGAGCTTGCCCCGGTGAGCGCCGACGTGCGTGCCTTGGCCGAGGGGCTCACCCAGGGCCATTGCGGTGGCCATATCCCCCCGGAGCTCCTCGCCTGGTTCGGCGAAGCGGGAGCCCACCTGCGCTCCTTCGCCCTAGTGCCCCTCCGGTACGGGCGTACCCTGGGGCTCCTGGTGCTGGCGAGCGAAGATTCCCGGCGCTTCTACCCGGAAATGGGAACGGTCTATCTCGGCCGGCTGGGCGAGCTGGCGGGAGCCGCGGTGGCTCGTTTCAACGCTTGTTCTTGATCCCTGCGGACCTGGGTTTATCGGTGAAGGAGCACCCAAGACCCGGCCCGCATGCTTTGCGCCAGGGGTTCTTGGCCCACCTGGGGATGGAGCGCCGCCTGAGCCCCCATACCGTGAAAAGCTACGGGCGGGACGTGGACTTGCTGCTCGCGCTGGCCCAAACGACGCCCCTCCACGAGCTGGATTCCCACCACATTCGCCGCTTCGCTGCCATCCTCCGCGGGCGAGGACTTTCGGCCCGCAGCCTGGCCCGGATCCTGTCGGCGTGGCGCGCTTTCTTTCAATACCTCGCCCGGGATCACGGTTTCGGTGCCAACCCCTGCTTCGGGGTGCGCTCGCCTCGGGTGAAGCGGGCTCTGCCCCAGGCCCTCTCGCCGGATCAGGCGGCGAAGCTCCTGGCCTTTGAGGCCCGGGATCCCCTGGCGCTACGGGACAAGGCGGCGTTCGAGCTCTTTTACTCCTCGGGGTTGCGGCTCGCCGAGCTGGCGGGGCTCGCGGTAGAAGACGTGAATTTCACCGAGGGCACGGTGCGGGTGACCGGCAAGGGCGCCAAGACTCGCGTGGTACCAGTGGGGCGCTACGCCTTGGAAGCGCTGCGCGCCTGGCTCGCAGTGCGCGACCGCTTCGCCGGGCCCCGCGAGACGGCGCTGTTCCTCGCCCGCACCGGCGCCCGCCTGAGCCCGCGGACGATCGAGGCCCGGCTCAAGGGCTGGGCCGCACGCCAGGCGATCGCGGCCAACGTCCATCCCCATGTCCTGCGTCATTCGTTCGCCTCCCATCTGCTCCAGTCGAGCGGCGACCTGCGGGCGGTGCAGGAGATGCTGGGCCACGCGAGCATTTCCACCACCCAGGTGTACACGCACCTCGACTTTCAACATCTGGCGAAGGTCTACGATGCGGCGCACCCGAGAGCAAAAAAGAAAAAGCGGGAAGGATCCTGACGCCGGTTGGAGGCGGGCAGTGCCCGCCCAGGCCTTCGCAAGCCACAGACCATGCCTCGGCTGGTCGCCAGCTCCGGATGAAGCTCCACGATCCGGCGCGTTGGCGATCGCGCGGTGGCGAACCCGTTCCCGCTGCGCTGCGCTCCCAGCAAGTCGGGCCTGCTTGAGCCCACTGCCTCGGTGGGCCCATCCCATGGGGCGGTGCGTTTCGACTTGCACTCAACGCGCTTTACCGGGCGGGGTGCGGCTCAGGGGCTTTGCAGCCGGCTCGGCCAAAACGCCTGGGGTATGCTTTCAGCGTACTGCCTGAAGCCCGTTCCCGGGCCTCTACGCGGCGTTTCGCTGGCCGCGACACACCTTGGGCGGACCACCCTTAAGGATGCGTCTTCTCGAGCGCGAACCGCTCTCTCTCATCCATGGCTGCGCATTCGGCGCGCGAGGCTGTCTTTGGCATAATTTCATTCTTTCCTTTCTGCGAAGATGAATGAGCGCCGCATCCCGCTTGATCGTCTGGCGAGGCCGACTGAGCGGTTGCCCCAGCGGCTACCGGAGTTGGCTCCGGGATCGGGGCTCCCTCACGGCCCGGCTGCGCCGTGTGTGCGACGCATTTCGCGTCCAACCGCTGGCCCAGGGTCTCGCCCTGCCTTTGCCCGATGAACGGGAGCGCCTCCAGCTCAAGCCCCGGGAGCGGGCGCTGGTGCGAGAGGTGTTCCTGTATTGCGCTGAGGTCCCTGTGGTGTTTGCCCACTCGGTGGCGGCGCGCCGGGACCTGAACGGGCCGTGGCGGCGGTTGTCGCACTTGGGTGTCCAGCCCCTGGGAGAGGCCTTGTTCACCGATCCGCGGGTGTGCCGCACACCGCTGGAGTTCAGTCGACTGCGTCCTGGGGATGGGCTGTTTTGTCGTGCCTCAGCGCGCCTTGCCCCGCGGCCGCCTGAGCTGTGGGCGAGGCGCTCCCTGTTTCGCCTGGAAGGACGATTGCTTCTGGTGACAGAAGTGTTTTTACCCGGCGTTCTCCAGCTCAGGCCATGATCCTGGCTGACCGTCTCGACGCCTACGCTCGGCTGGTGCGGCTCGACCGCCCCATCGGCATCTTGTTGCTGCTATGGCCGACCCTGTGGGCGTTGTGGCTTTCGAGCGACGGCCGACCGGACTGGGCGGTGGTGACGATCTTCGTCGCCGGCACGGTGCTCATGCGCTCCGCCGGATGCGCCATCAACGATTTTGCCGACCGCCACATCGATCCTTTCGTCGAACGCACGCGTCACCGGCCCCTGGCGACCGGACGCGTCACACCGGCGGAGGCCCTCGCCGTGGCGGCGGCCCTGGCCTTCGCCGCCTTCCTGTTGGTGCTGCAGTTGAACCGCCTCACGGTGCTGCTTTCCGTGCCGGCGGCGCTGCTCGCCGCGACTTATCCTTTTACCAAGCGCTTCTTTCCGTTTCCCCAGGCCTATCTCGGCGTTGCCTTTGGCTTCGGCATCCCCATGGCCTACGCGGCCCACACGGAAAGCGTGCCCCTGGTCGCCTGGGTCCTGCTCGCCGCCAATGTATGCTGGTCCATCGCCTACGATACTGAGTACGCCATGGTGGACCGGCCCGACGACCTGAAGCTGGGCATCAAGACCTCCGCCATCACCCTGGGGCGCTACGACGTGGCCGGCGTGATGGCGGCCCACGGTGCTTTCCTTGCAATCATGGCCGGCGTGGGGAGTACCCTCGAACTTGGGTGGACGTACAACCTGGGGCTTGCCACGGCGGCAGGTCTTGCCGCCTATCAGTACTTTCTGATCCGGGACCGGGACCGGCAACGCTGCTTCCAGGCGTTTCTGCACAACAACTGGGTGGGCGCGGCCATCTTCGTCGGCATCGTGGCGAGCAGCTTGTGAGCGGCCCAGAATGTTGGGATTTCGCGAGGGGCAGGACGTTGCCGGCCCGCCGAGCCAATGCGGATCGTGTTCTGATGCCAGGGACATGTTTATGGATCCTCGGACCTTCCCTCTCGTCGGGTGCGTTTCGCTACGCTCAACGCACCGGCGACGGGAGGGTCTCCGAAACGGTGCGCCCCAGCGAAACCTCCCGCGCTGGCGGAAATTCTGCGACGCCCAATGACGCTCGCAGGTGCCAGGGCTTCGGGCCGAAGACCTTGCCCGGGGGTACAGATTAATGGCAGGATGACGAGATGGAAAACATCGAGAGCCTCATCCTGGAACATCTCAGAGCCCTGCGCGACGGCCAGGGGGCCATCGTTCGCGAAGTGAGCGAGCTGCGGGTGCGGATTGGCTCCCTGGAATCCCATGTGGCGGCCTTGAGGCGAGACATCGCTTTGCTGCACGAAGACGTTGCCGCCATCAACGCGCGGCTCGATCACCATGAAGAGCGGCTTGCCCGCATCGAACGGCGGCTCGAGCTGACGCCGGTCTGATTCCATGGACATCTCTCTTTGTGTGAGACACTGTGCGCTAGTAACTGTAGAGGGCGTTGAGCGTAGCGAAACGCACCGGCGGCGGGAGGGTCTGCAGAAGCGGTGCGTCCCGGCGCATCCTCCCGCGCTCGTGTTCGGGTCGGGCAGGCGCTTGGCCCCTCAGCCGCCACCCAGCTTTTCCAACTCCTTGCGGGCGTCGGCGGCGTAAGGGAAGTCTTTCTGGATTTCCAGGGCCCTCTTGAGCGCCGCGATCGCCTCCTGGCGATTGCCCTTGCGGCGGTGGGCGACCCCCAGGCGGTAGTAGAACTCGGCCTGGGGCGGTTGCGTGCCAGCCGCCTTCTGAAACGCGGCGATGGCCGGGTCCAGCTCCCCACGCAGCAGATGAATCGTGCCCAGGGTGTCGTGGAAAGTGCCCACCCCGGGTGAGAGCGCCACCGCCTTCTGGGCAAGCCGCAGCGCCTCGTCCAAGCGCTGCCCGCTCTGGGCCAGCAGCCAGGCTAGATTGTTGTGGGCCGGGGCGTGGCGGGGGTCGGCCTTCAGGGCGGCGCGATAAGCCTTCTCGGCTTCGACCATGCGGCCGCTGCCGTGGTACGCGGTGCCCAGCTTGAACTGGGCATCGGCATTCTTTGGCGCTGCTTGCGCGGCGCGCTGGTAATCGGCGATGGCTTTGTCATGTTCCCCTTTAGCCATGAAGAGGTCGCCCCGATCCAGGCGCGCCGGCACGAAATCCGGATGCGCCTCGAGAAGCTCGTTGAAAGCCGCCAGGGCCGGCTCTAGTTTCCCGCGGGAGAGGTGGAGCCGGCCCAGGGCCTGGAGGGGCAAGGGATTTCCCGGGGAAAGCGCTGCCGCCTTGCGGAAGGCCGCTTCTGCCTCGTCGAATCTCCGCTGGGCCGCGAGCGCCATGCCGAGCCCGTGGTGGGCGCCTCCGTGGCGGGGGGCGAGCCGCGCCGCCTCTCCATAGGCCTCGGCGGCTTCCTTGGGCTTGTGGAGGGCCGTCATGTACAGATCGCCCAGGTCCAGGTAGCCGCCGGCCGACTTGGGATCGAGGCGGATCGCCTTCTGAAACGCGGCTTCCGCGGCGGAGTGCCGCCCCATGACGAATTCATAGCGCCCCCACGCCCGCTGCACCGCCGCGTCCTCTGGGGCGGCAGCGAGGGCCTTGCGCAGCCAGTGTTCAACGCCCTTCAGGTCCTTCTTCAGGCGGGCCACCTCCGCCAGCCCCAGCAGGGGCTCGGGTGCTTTTGGGTCGAGCGCGTGGGCTTGCGTGAACGCTTTCGCTGCCTCCGTCAGGTCGTTCCCGTTGAGCGCTGCGTAGCCGGCCTGGAGCTTGTCCTGAACGGGAGTGCCCTCGGTCTTGGGCGCTCCCGGGGGCGAGGTGCGGGGAACCAGCAGTTCCAGGGAGACCGCGCTGGCGGGGTGAGGGGCGGCCAGCGCCAGCAGGGCGATCACGCCAAAGCGTATTGCACAGCGGGAAGTCACGGCACACCTCCGGAGACGGCGGGCGTCCATCGACCGGGATTATCGCCCTGGCCCCGGAAAACAAAAACCCCTTTCCAGCAGGGCCGGAAAGGGGCGAGGGTCGAGTCTAATCGGTTCAGGGCCGCTTGCGGGAGCGAAGGGCGGCAAGCCCCACGAGCCCCAACCCCACCAGGGCCAAGGACCCCGGCTCGGGCACACCGGTGGGCGGAGGGGGGGGTTCCAGCACGCCCCCCCCGTGGCGCCGAAAGCGAAGATGAAGGTGTTGGGTGTACCGGTTTCGGGGCTGCAGGAGGAGCTAAACCTCGGATTGCACTGTCCGTACGAGTAGAGGCCCGCGCCCACAAGCGCTCGCGCCGCATCGGCCTCCGCTTCGGTGCCCGCGGCGCCGTAGAATATTACGAACGAGCGCGACGCTCCATGGGCCAGCGCTTCGAACTCAAAGTCGAAAACAGCTCCGTGGTCATCCGCGCCGCAGTCGGTGAAGTTCTTGTTAAGCATGTCCGCGGCGGAGCAGGGATTGGCGCCGGACACGCCAAAAGCGCCACCAGAACTAGCTAAAGGGTTGGCCGTGTCGAAGCCGTCGTTTCCGGTCCGGCGCACGTTGTTCCCGTTAGCGATGCCCAACAGGGCTGGCACCCCCTGGATGGTCACGAACTCGCTGAAGGCTGTCGGCTCCACGTCCCAGTCCATCACCCGGCGGTACACCACGTCCCCTGCCGCCAGGTCCATGCCGGAGAGGTTCTGGAGGGTGACGTCCACCTGGTACAGATTGGGGGAGGCGCTCGGATGGTAGTGGTGGGTGACCCGTAAAAGGGGTGCGCCGGAGGTCCCCAGGATTTCCACCACCGAAGTCGCGGTACTAGCGGTCGCGGAAAAGCTTACCAAGGATAGATTCACGATACCATCAACAGATCGGTTGGCGTAACCGCTGATGCCCAGGCTCACGATTCCCGCACCCCATCCCTCGCATAAGCAGCCTGGGGCGGTGGATTCGGCATTCGTGGAGTTAAACCGGAGGCCCACCGGTGCAGTCCCGCCCAAGGACACTCCCGGGTACGTCCCTACTACCTCCGGATCCGTGGGGTCAACGTTGAGATGCCCCTCATCGTTCACTCCCAAAGTGATGGTACCGTTTGTGATGAAGGCGCCCGCCTGCGCGGCGCCTGCCAACCCCCATCCCACGGCCATGAAGCCCAGCGCCAGCACCGCCTTGCGTAACTTCGTTTTCATGGCGAACCCCCTTCTGTAGCCTCTGGCGTCATTGGAATTGCCCGAAATTGTCTAAAGCAAAGGCAGTGCCATCGACATCTTTCTTTTGTGAATCCGCGAGATGGGCAAAAGCCTTCAACGACCGTGGGCTGGGTTTGTTAAAAACGCCGACTAAAGCGGCCGTAGCGCTGGAAAATCGCGTGGACCCAAGGTGCCGCCCCCTGCCCCTGGCCCCTTTGGGTCATCCCTTTTCATGGCATACGGCACGGTATCCTTTGGTCTTTTTTCATTTTCTCGGGCGGCGGGCGCCGAGGGCTTGGCCAAGCTCGCCGCCTTCCTCGGCGGGCGTCGGGCCGATAAAAAATCCCCGTGATGTCGATTTGTTTAACACTCCCCTCGCGAGGGCCGCAGAGACGGCCCTTCTCCTATAATGGCGCGAGCCCTAAGCCCGTCTTTCCCATGAAATACCGCGACCTGCGCGACTTCCTCTCTCACCTCGAAGCCTTGGGGGAGCTCAAGCGCGTGGGCGTGGAAGTCGATCCGCGGCTGGAGATCACGGAAATCTGCGATCGGGTGCTGAAGGCGGGAGGGCCGGCCCTCCTGTTCGAGCAGCCCAAAGGGCACACGATCCCGGTGCTGGGAAACCTCTTCGGGACCCCCCGGCGGGTGGCCCTGGCCATGGGGCAGGAATCGGTAGAGGCCCTGCGGGAGGTGGGGCGGCTCCTCGCTTACCTCAAGGAGCCGGAGCCGCCCCAGGGCTTTCGCGACGCCCTGGACAAGCTCCCCCTGCTCAAACAAGTATTGGCCATGGCGCCGAAGGAGGTCTCCTCGGCCCCCTGCCAGGAGGTGGTCTGGGAAGGGAGTCAGATAGACCTGGGCCGCCTGCCGGTGCAGACCTGCTGGCCCGGGGACGCGGGGCCCCTCATCACCTGGGGCCTCACGGTCACCCGCGGCCCGTACAAGAAGCGCCAGAACCTGGGGATCTACCGCCAGCAGGTGATCGGACCCAACCGGGTGATCATGCGCTGGCTGGCCCACCGGGGCGGGGCGCTCGACTTCCGCGACCATTGCGAAGCCCATCCCGGCGAACCCTTTCCCGTGGCCGTGGCCCTGGGGGCCGACCCCGCCACCCTCCTGGGGGCGGTGACCCCGGTGCCGGATACCCTCTCAGAGTACCAGTTCGCAGGGCTGCTGCGGGGCAGCCGCACCGAGATCGTCAGGTGCCTGGGCAGCGATCTCTCGGTGCCCGCCTCCGCTGAGATCGTGCTGGAGGGGGTGATCCGTCCAGGAGACACGGCCCTGGAAGGACCCTTCGGCGACCACACCGGCTACTACAACGAGCAGGAGCGCTTTCCGGTTCTCACCCTCGAGCGCATCACGATGCGTCGCGATCCCATCTACCACTCCACTTACACCGGTAAGCCCCCCGACGAGCCCGCAATCCTAGGGCTCGCGCTGAACGAAGTGTTCGTGCCCCTCCTCACCCGCCAGTTCCCCGAGATCGTGGACTTTTATCTCCCGCCCGAGGGCTGCTCGTACCGACTTGCGGTGGTCTCCATGAAAAAGCAGTACCCGGGCCATGCCAAGCGGGTCCTATTCGGCGTGTGGAGCTTTTTGCGCCAGTTCATGTACACCAAGTTCATTCTGGTGACCGACGACGATGTGAACGTGCGGGACTGGAAGGAGGTAATCTGGGCCTTGACCACCCGAGTGGACCCGGCCCGGGACACGTTGATCGTGGAAAACACCCCCATCGACTACCTGGACTTCGCCAGCCCCGTGTCGGGTCTGGGCGGCAAGATGGGGATCGACGCGACCCACAAGTGGCCCGGGGAGACCAGCCGCACCTGGGGCAAGCCCATCGTCATGGACCCGGAAGTGAAGAGGCGGGTGGATGCCCTGTGGGATTCCCTGGGCCTCGGGTGAGCGGACTTGCCCGCTCGTCGGGTGCGTTGAGCCGAAGGCGAAACGCACCGATCCGACTATGGTCTCGGCAGGGGGCGTCGAGCGCAGGGTGCGCTGAGGGTAGCGAAACGCACCGACCCGGCTAGGGCGCCGCCCGGGCCTCCCGGGCGAGCCGCTCCACGTTGTCCCCGGTGAGGGCCTTGAGGAAAGCCACCAGCGCCTGCTGCTCCTCGGCCGTCAAGCCAAGGGGTTTGAGGCGGGGATCCCTCAAGGGATGGTCGAACCCGCCTCGGTCGTAGAACGCTACCACTTCCTCCAGCGTGGCGAGCGATCCGTCGTGCATGTAGGGGGCGGTGAGGGCGACGTTGCGCAAAGTAGGGGTGCGGTAAGCCCAGCGGTCCCGGGGATCGAAGGTGACCTCGAACCGGCCCGTGTCGGGGATGGGAGGCTCGAAATCCTGAAGCATCTTCTCGTCCACCTCCACGGTGAGCCCCGGGGCGAGCCGTACCGAGCGCTTGCCCCTGACGCCCATGCTGCGGGCCCAGCCGACACCGGTATTGTGGAAGGCGTTGTCGGTGAACAGAGCATATTTTTCCCCCACGAGGTGGCAGGCGGTGCAGCCCGCCTTGCCGCGGAACACCTCGAAGCCGCGCTGCGCTTCCCGACTCAGGGCGCCCGCCTCCTTGCCGTAGTACCAGCGGTCGAAGGGGGCATTGGCGGAAAGGAGGGTACGCTGGTAGGCAGCGAGGGCCTGGCCGACGGTCAGCATGTCGGGGCCGCGGCCGAAAGCTTGTTCGAACAACCCCTTGTAGTCGGACAAGGTCTGAATTTTCTCGATCACGTAACCGACCGAAGGATTACCCATCTCGTTGCGGGCGAGGAGCGGGCTCCACACCTGGTTTTCCAGGCTCGTCTCCCGGCCGTCGTGGAACAGGCGCATTGCATAGGCCACGTTGTATAGGGTGGGGGCGTTGCGCCGCAGGCTGCGCCCTTCCAGGCCGATGGGGGTCGCCAGCTCGTTGGAGGTGAAACCCTGCTCCGGCACATGGCACATGGCACAGGAAAGGGTGCCGTTGTGGGAGAGCCGCCGGTCGAGAAAAAGCTTACGCCCCAGCTCGATTCTCGCTGGCGTCAACGGGTTGTCGGGGGGCAGCGGCACTTCCGGCAGCCCCAGGGGCGGTGTCGGGCGGAAGGAATCCTTTGGACGCATGCGAGCGTCATGCCCTCCCTGACACGCCGAAAGCCCGACAGCGCAGGCGAGCAGGACGGCCGTAGCCCTCATCGTGGGACGGGTCCTTCCTCCATGAGGAGGGTCTTGATATCGTTCAGCACCACCGCGGGCAGCAGATAAGCGGTGGTATAGATCTCCCGCACCCGGCGGGCCTTGTCGATCAGGAAGACCTTGAGCACGTGGTTGTAGAAGCCCGTGGGCTTGCCGCTCTTCTCGTCCAGCTCGATGGCCACGTCCTGGCCGTAGCCGTCCAGGAGGGGTAACAGCTCCCTCAGGGAGGCCGTGGTGAGGAAGTCCCAGGCCACCGCGCCTTGACGCCCGGCCAGGAACGTTTGCTGCCCGGCCAGGACCTCGGGCGTATCCCGCAGGGGATCGAAGCTCACGCTCACCAGCCGCACCCGGCCGCGCAGGCGGGCATCCTGCTCCACCGAGCGCTTTACCTGTTGGAACACGTAGAGGGCATAAGGGCAGCCCCCCGCGTCGGCGCAGGAAGTGTACATGAAGGTGAGCAGTGTCACCTTGCCGCTGGTGAACTCGGAGAGTTTCCGCTGTCGGCCGTGGGCGTCGAGCACCGGCCCGTCGGCGGCCCGCATGATGGGGGGAAGCGCGTAGGTCCCCGGCGCCGGAGGCACGAAGTCCATGACGGGGACCGCGGTCTCCGCCGCGAGCCGGTCTTTCTCCCCGTGGGCCTGGGCGGCGGGAACGCCTAGGAGGAAAAAAACGCCTCCTGCAAGCAGGAGGCGAAGGCGCTTGGGGAGGTTATCGTTGGCGATGAGCCGGATAGCCATCACTCCTTCACCGCGAGTTTGGTGTGGTCGGAGGGCAGGGCCGCCTCCAGGGGTTTGAGCTTCTTCAGGTCCCGCACCTGGAACTTCATGTGATGGGCGCGCCCCAGCTTTTCCTTGTAGAAATCGATATGGAAGGCGAGCTTGAGCGCCTTGCCGTCCCAGTGATACATCTTGAGGAACTGCTCGTCCTCGGCGCCTTTCTTGTCCCAGTTGGCGAGCAGGGAGCTCGTGAAATAGAGCCGCTTGCCATCGTAGCTCTGGGACACCATGTTGACCTGGGAGCCGATCTTTTTCGCATATACTTGCTTGGGTTTCAGGGGATCGGACATGTCGAAGTAGCGCGCCGTGCCATCCATGAAAGTATTGACCCATAGCCCCTTGGCGTCGCTCCTCAGGCTGATGTCCACCGGCAGGGGCACTTTCGCCGGATCGCCGATGTCCGCCACTTTATGGGCCTGCCACTCGCCCGTGGCATCCTGCTTGAAGACCCACATGGCGGAAGTGAGGGCCGCCGTGGTCACGGCCCAGTTGTCACCGGGCTTCCACGACCAGCGCACTTCCAGGGGTGCCCCCGGGGTGTGGAAGATTTTGATGGGCTTCATCGCCTTGAAATCCCAGATGACCGAGGTGTTGCCGAAGCGCTTCATCGCCTCCTGATCCTGGATCAACTTGCCCAGATCCATCATGTAGTTGTTCCACCCGGTGAAGGAGGTGGTCAGCATCACGTTCTTCTGGGGATTGATCCCGATGTCATAGCCGTAGCCGTCACCCTTGATGCCGCCGATCTCGCTCAGGGGCATGTCGTACTTGGCGACGAACTCGCCCTGGTTGTTGTACACGGCAATCCCGGTAACGCCACCGTGGTCACGGTTGTTGGACAGAGCCTGAATCAGCATGCGCCCGGGAATGGCGTAGAAGGTATGAGGGCCCACGTAGCCGGTCTTCTCCGCCAGGTCGGTGATCGTTTTCACCAGCTTGGGTTTCGCCGGATCAGTGGCGATGTCGAATACGTAGATCTTGCTCGAATCGAGCTGCCCGGCCCACAGATAGCGGCGATCGTCGGAGAGCCCCATGTGGTGCGCTTCGCCTCGGCTGCCCACAGAGACGGTATGGATCACCTTGCCGAAGGTTTTGGACTTGGGGTTGACGTCCACCGTCACCAGCTTGTCAGAGCCGTCACCCACCCCCTCGACCCCGAGGGTCCAGACATAGACGAATTCCTCCTGCCCCTTGATCAGGGGCGTGAACGGAGAGCAACTGGTCTCATCGGCGGCAGCGGGAGCGGCGGGCAATAAGCCCGCCAGCACGAAAGCGATCGCCAGAGCAACGATAAATGATTTCGTTCTCCATCCAATGCACCGCCTTGAGCTCGTGAGCATAACAATTCTCCTCAACTATCGGTGAACGTGGCTTAAGCTTATTAAGCTCTTGATCGCGGGAGACTGGGCCAAATCAACCAGCGCCCAAGCATACAACCTGTCGCGCTTTGGCGCGACAGGTTGTAACCCGTGGGGAGGCATCCCTTCAGCACAAGCATAAGAAAAAAATACCGAGCCCAGCAATGCGGAAGTCTACTTACATGCTAAGGAACCTCCCTCATCGCTCTAGGACAATTCCCAATTCTGAGTAAAACGAAAAAAGAGTAGCTTGGATAGCGTCAGAATGAACCTTGCCCGGCGCCATCACTTAACCAGAATATCATTTGTGTGTGTAGTCGGCTCCGGTTTTAAACCCTGCTGCGCATCGGGATAATTCATGAAAGCCATAGAGTTCCTGCAAAGCCGTAAATTGTGGATGAACTGCGCAGGAATTTTGGGGTTTCTGGCTGCGTGGTTTTTAAGTGTCAAGTTGTTGCCGTTCGAATCTTTCAGTCGGATGCCGGACCCCGTGCAGGTGATCGCCGAATGGGTCAGCCCTGATCCGACTTACGGGGTTTCGGTTTTTACTGAAACGTACTACTACCACATCTTGTACAGCACGTATCGGGCCACAGCAGCATTTTTCTTGGCGGTTGCAGTAGGCGTTCCGCTCGGGATCCTGATGGGCTGGAATAAGAGTTTTCACGACTTTACTTCGGCACTTCTGGGGCTGCTGCGTCCGATCCCGCCGCTTGCCTGGATTCCGCTGGCCATCCTTCTCCTTCCCGGTATAGAGATGGCGGTCATCTATGTCTGCTTCCTCGTGGCATTCTTTGCGACCACCCTTAATACTCTAGTGGGCGTGAGATCCATCGATCCGGATTACTTTCGCGCTGCAGCCTGCTTAGGAGCCAGCCGCAAAGACGTCCTGCTCGACGTGATCATTCCAGGTGCCCTGCCCAATATCTTCACGGGACTGCAAATTGCCATGGGGGCTGCATGGTTCTCTCTGGCGGCCGGGGAAATGATCGCAGCCCAGTACGGGCTCGGCTTTCTCATCATGGAGGCTTACAACCTGATTCAGGTACCGACGATAGTGATTGGGATGGCCACGCTAGGCATGCTCGGGTATGTCAGCAGCGCGCTCATTCGCCTGGCAGGTAATCGACTGATGCGCTGGCGCGAGGAAGCGATCGGGATAAAAGGGTAAGGTATGGCGCCTTTTTCGAGAGCCAAGTTTGCGCCTCAAGGCGAAGGCGGTCGTGAAATGGGGGCTGGCCCAGTTGCCGGGGCGGTATCGATACGCAAGGTGTCAAAAACCTATGATCCGGACGGCGCCCAAGTAGTTGCCTTGCACGAGTGCAGCGCCGAAATCTCGGCCGGCGAGTTCGTTGCTATCGTGGGTCCGTCTGGTTGCGGCAAGAGCACGCTACTGAACATCCTAGCGGGGTTCGACACGCTGACAGCAGGAGAGATTTATCTCGATGGCATGCCATTGGCAACTGTAGATAGCTCGCCGCGGCCGGGACCGGATCGGGTGGTCGTTTTTCAGCATGGAGCACTTTTCCCGTGGAAGACCGTGTTAGAAAACGTCATGTACGGCCCGGTAAGACAAAAAATCCTGACAAAGGATGAGGCCAAGAGAAAAGGGCTTGCTCTTTTGCAGCGCTGTGGTGGCCTTGATCGCGTTGCCAGCTCTTATCCGGCCCAGCTCTCATCTGGCATGCAACGTCGAGTGGAGATTGTTCGCGCGCTAATGAACGACCCAAAGGTGCTGCTACTTGACGAGCCTTTCCGGGCTATGGACACGGTGTCGAAAACTACCATGCATCAGCACCTACTGGAGATATATGAGTTATGCAGAAAAACCATTGTATTTATCACCCATGACTTGGAAGAGGCGATTTACCTTTCCGACACTGTGCTTATCATGACCACGCGGCCAGGAAAGATCAAGAAGGTGCTAAGGGTCAATCTGCCCAGGCCGAGGGCGTTGGAGATGATGTCATCGCACGTCTATATAGACCTCAAAAGACAAGCGGCAGCGGAAGTGCATGAAGAGGCCAAAAAGGCCTTCGAGCGTGGTGAACGGGAACAGGCTTAGGAGGAGAATGAAAAGTGAAGGCCGCCGAAGAAAACGCTGGCAAAGTCATTGGTGTCCCCGCTGCTCAGCCAAGCAAGCGCCGTGCTGGGCGTTGGATGAAGTACTTTAATTGGCGGGGCGCGGTTTCGGTAGGCTGCTTCATTCTGCTTTGGGAAATTCTGGCGAGAACGAGGGCGCCCGGTTTTGAAACAATCCCAACGGTCTTGGAGGTGATAGATACGTTCTGGATGGACTACCTATCGGACGCCAAATATTGGCAGGCGTGGGCGGCCAGCTTCGAGCGCGTTGCATATGGGTTCGTAATTTCCCAAGTGCTAGGCATTCCCCTGGGTCTGCTGCTTGGGACTCGCGAAAAATTTGACGAGCTTGTGTTTCCGGTAGTCGAGATTTTGCGGCCGATCCCACCGCTCGCATGGGTACCGATATCGATCCTATTTTGGCCCACGAACGAGACGAGCATCGTGTTCATCACTTTCATCGGGGCATTTTTCATCATTGTGATCAACGTCCGCGACGGCGTAAGAAGCATAAAGAAGGAACACCTCTGGTTAGCTATGTCCCTTGGCGCTACACCGGCGCGTATCTTTCGTCGCATCATCGTTCCTTCCGTTATCCCGTCGATCGCGGTTGGCATGACGGTAGGCATAGCGGTGACCTGGAACGTGCTGATCGCCGCGGAAATGATCGCTAGTGACGTTGGATTGGGCAGGCTCACCTGGGAAGGCTACGTGAGCAATACCCCAACAGTAGTCATTATTGGCATGATCAGCATCGGCTTGGCCGGCTACCTGTCTACTTTGGTGGTGACCTACGTGGAGAAGAAGATGATGCCTTGGCGGCAGAAGTAATGGACCTGTTGGAGCTCGGCATGGTAGCGAAGTCGACGGGATGGATCAAAGTCGAAGGTGTAGCAAAGGCGTACCGGCAGAAAGATACACCGCCAACGCCAGTCCTGGAAAACTGCGCCTTCGAAGTCGAGCCGGGAAAACTCACGGTCTTGATGGGGCCATCGGGATGCGGTAAGTCCACGCTTGCTTATATGATTGCAGGCTATATCAGCCCGGACCGAGGGACTTTGACTATCGACGGAATTCCTATTAAGGGTCCTGGGCCAGATCGCATCATGGTGTTTCAGGAAACAGCCCTGTGGCCCTGGATGACAGTCATGGAAAATGTGACTTTTGGACCGGCGGCGCATTCTTCCCTTTCGCGCATCGAGGCACGCAAGAGGGCTGATGCGCTTTTGAAAAAGTTCGGCCTCAGTGAATTCAAGGACAAATATCCGGGACAACTTTCGGGAGGAATGAAAAGACGTGCCGAGCTCGCTCAGGCTCTGATTAATAATCCCAAGGCTATGATTTTGGATGAGCCATTTAGGGGGCTGGACGTCATGACAAGGGAGTTGATGCAAGAATATTACATAGGACTTTTTGAGGAGATACACCTTACCACCCTTTTCATAACCTCGGAACTGGAAGAGGCCATTTTCCTGGCCGATCGGGTACTGCTCCTCGGCGGCACGCCCAGCCGAGTGGTGAAGACGTTGGAAGTGGGTTTGCCGCACCCTAGAAGGTTCGAAATTTTGACGAGTGAGCGATATCTCGAAATCAAAAAGGAGTTGATGGAGGAGCTGTATCGGGATCAAAGCAATTGCGCAGCCATGAGTAACGACGCTCGGATGGAACAAACTGCCTGAAAATCTAGCCGCGCTTGAGTTGGTGTTGCCAAAGGAGTAGACACATGGAGAAAAGAACGCTTGGTCGATTCACACTGGGAGTTGCGCTCGGGATTGGCCTGCTGTTCAAACAGGCAGCCATGGGAGCGGAGCCAGTGCACATCACCTACGGCTATCATCCCTATTGGACGGGAGCCTGGTACGGGGTGATTCTTAAGGCGCAGGAGCTGTGGAAAAAGCATCTGCCCCCGGGCAGTACCGTAAAGTTCGAGCCGCACTTGACCGGTCCGCCCATGGTCAACGCGATGCTAGCTAACAAAATGCAGATTGGAACCATGGGCGATATGCCGTCGTTAGTCGCAACGACCAAGAAAGACATTGCAGACTTGAGGCTTGTCTCGGTCACGATGTTCAGTAAAGGGCAGCACTGCGAAAAGATATTGGTTCACAAAGGCGCGCCAGAATTCAAGGACTATAAGGAGGCCATGCAGTGGCTTAACGGCAAGCCGTTCGCATATCACAAGGGTACCTGTGCTAACCGCATCACGGAATCGATTATCGCCAAGGGAGGCTTCAAGCCGTCGAAGATTTTGATCATGCCGATTGAGGTCATCGCAAGCAACTTCGAAGCGGGCAAGCTTACTGCCGCCGCCATGTGGGAGCCGCACGCGAGACGGGTGGTGGAGAACGGTCATGCGAGATACGCGGCGACCTCTGCGCCATGGGAGGAGTACGATGCGAATTTCACCTCGATGCGCCAGGATTTTATCGAAAAGCACCCTGAGGCAGCCATCGGATGGTTGAAGGCGGAGATCGAGGCGCTTCAGTTCATGTTGGCAAATCCTCGAGAAACGATTCGAATCATTGCGAAGGAACTGACGGGCTATGATGAGAAAACGGTATGGGCTTCGCTGTATGAAGGTCTTCCGGCCAATATAGGCGGCAATCCAGTGAACTATGTCGCCAAGTTGACCTTCGATGAGGAGGTGCTTGATCTCATGAGCAAGGGTTACAAGTTTCTTCATGAAATTAAAGTAATACCATCTCCGCAGATGCCGCCCAACGCCATAAACGATGCGCCTCTTAAAAAGGCAATGCAGGAATTGGGAGCAAAAGCGCCCTTGGGTGAAATTCGCGGGCAGCCGCGAGAAGCCTTCGCAAAGCTGATGGCTGGGAACTGATGGTTGGGAATTGGCGTGGGATAAGGAGCGTATTTCATGTTTCATAGATGGGAGACTTTCCAATTTTCGGCAGTGTTCCTCGCTTAGTTGAAAGTGCGAGGTGGTGGGATGGCCCATAGGCTAGGCGACCTTGCGTGCAAGGTCAACGCGCTTCTCGTCGGCGGACCAGCCGAGCGCCTGGCGCAGGATCCACAGGTCGCGACGGCCGTGGATCCTGCGCCAGCCTTTCTCAGCTTCCAGGTAGCACACCGCGACCCAGCGCTCGATCATCTCGCCGTCGCACCAGCGCGTGACGTTACGCGCGATCGCGCGCAGCCTCCCGTTTCGATTTTCGATCAGGTTGATCGAGGCGAGGCAGCGCATGAGTCTGGGCGTGAGCCCCAGGGCATTGACGGTGGACAGCTCCTCAATCCCCTCCAGCAGGCTCGCCGCGGCCTTGGGGTGGTCGCGCTTGAACCCCAGGGCCTGCTGCTTGAGCTTCGCCAAACCCTCCTTCGCGGGGAGCTTGAAGGCGGCGTTCATCGTCGCCTTGAGCTGGGGCTTGAGGGAGTCGGGCAGGTAGTCGAGCACGTTCCTGAGCTTGTGCACGCGGCAGCGCTGCACCAGGGCGCCCTCGCCGAAGGTGCGCTCGATGGCGGCTCTGATCGCCTTCGAGCCGTCGATGATGAACAGGCGCTTTCTCCCGGGGTCGAGTCCGCGCTTGAGCAGGTCGGCGAGCAGGTTCGTGACCACCGTGGCGTTCTCGGGGGCTCCGAGAGTGAGCCCCAGCAGGTGTTTGTCCCCGCCGGCGGTAACCCCGATTGCCACCACCACGGACTGCCCGGCGATCACGACGCCGTCGATGTACACGGCGAGAATGTCGAGCGCCTCGAAGCGGCGCGCCATGAGCCCCTGCAGCAGCTTTGCCCCCGCTGCAATGAGCTTTCGCAGCCGCTGGCTGCGGGAGACCCCCACGGTCTTTGCCATCTTCGGCAGCACCGTGGCGTAGCGGCGGGTGGAAACCACCGCGAGCAGGATCTTTCTCATGCGGGAGGCGGCCTGTGGGTCGCCACGCATCACCTCATAGGCCGGGATCGGCACCTCGCGTGCCCCCGGCCCTTTCGTCCGAAGCCGCGGCCGGGCGACTCGGAGCTGCCACTCCAGCAGCTCAACCCGCCCCGGCTGCCGGCCATGCCACACGAGCTCGCGCTCGACCTCCCGCCCCTGGCTCTTCGACCCCGCCACCGCCTGCGCCGAGAGCGTGAGCAGCTACTCGACAAGCGCCTGGCCCGCCTCGGCGAGCAGGTCGTTCAACTTCAGCTTGCACTCCGAGAGCCGTTGCGCCAGGCGCATGAGCGCCAGTCCTTGGGCGTGGAAGAATTCGGCGATGCCCGCCTCGTCGCCTCGATCGAGCACCTGCGACAGACTTCTGCCGCGCACCCTCGCGCGGCCCCGACGTTTCGTGTTACGGCTTCTCATGGCGGTTCTCCTTTCGTGAGCGTCACGTTTTGGCGAACTCGACTCTCTCAAATCCACCGGGGAACCGCCGCCGCTCAACTTTCAACTACAGCTAGGACACCCCCAATTTTCAGCGCGCAAAGCAAGGACGCAATTGCCCTGAAATGAACCTGTGCTCAGTGAGAGAACCTTTATGTCTGACAAAAGCGAAGACAAGCATTATGCGACGTCCTACTGGAGCCCTCAGGACGGCTACAAGTCATTTACGCCCTACGGCGAGATCAAAATGTTCGAAGAAGGCGGTCATCGCGCTGTAGAGGTCATGCTACTTGCCGTAGCCGCATGCCTGAATTACTACCTGGTTGAATATGTCAAAGACCGCAACCTTCCGATAACGAACATCGGTGTTAAATGCAATGCAGAGATGACCGAATACCCAGAGAGGGTATCTAAGATAACTACTAAAGTTTCTATTCAGGGAGCGATTAGCGAACGCGAATGCAAAAAAATGGTCACCATGTGCGAGCGTGCTTGTAAAGTTGCAAACACTCTTAAGTATCAGCCGAAGATCGAGGTTGTCATTGAACAATCTGGCGATGCTTCTGCCGCTGTGCCGGAGAAACGTACCCCGGTAAGCGGATAAATGGCGCAAGAAGTAACAAACAACTGCCCTGGAGCGCATCAGGAGCAAAAAGCTGCAGACTTCTACAGGTCGCTATGCGCTAAGGAAGGTCTGAACAAGTAGCCGCGAATGATCGTGACCACGGTGAATATTG